>CAJTYI010000068.1 GCA_910584215.1 uncultured Roseburia sp.
GTCTATGAGACTGGGCGCGGAGCCTGTCTTTGCCAGTCAGCAGGTATATGGAAAAGACAATGGCAAGAAAGGCGGTGGTTACCCCGGAAGTAATGGTGGAAACCAATGAGAAAGCTACATCCATGACATTGCCGATACCGGACGAGAGCGTTTTAATAAAACGCTCGATACCTGTCTGCCAGTCTAAGGCGGCGATTTGGTCTAAAAACTCTTCCGAGAAAAAGTTCTGTGATTCTAATTGCACGATCAGTTGGTCGATAGCCGCCGGAATCTCTGCGAGCAGCAATTTGACACAGGAAATAATCTGCGGAACAATCAGCAGGACGATCAGCGCTAATACTGCAAGCAAAGACACCATTGCCAGCAGCAGGCAGACGGGTCTTCGGCTCTTTTGCACCGCTTCCTTTTGGCTGTTGATGAAATAGTGTTTCTCGTAAAAACTCATCAGAATATTCAAAGAATATGCAATCATGGCGCCCAATATGAGCGGGGTAAGCGCTGAGAAAACTGCTCCCAGAAAACCGGAAATATTTGGCCAGTAATGAATGCCCAGATACAGGATAAATAAGGAGCCTGTTATTTTAAAAAGGGATGTCTTTTTTAGAGTTTTCATCGTTACCTCCTTTGCAGAGCCATCGGGTTATATTTCCGTTCTATTATAACACGTAGGGGCAGAAATTAGAATACGGCGATAAAAGTTTTTTGCCGTGTGATAAAGCGGAGGAAAAAATATACCGATAAAAAACTTATCAGAGTTATCAACGACTGTAGCAGGGCAAATTGTTTACAAGATTTTTTAGAAAGATGATTTCACCGTCAAGGAGGCACATATGAAGGCTAGTTATTTTCGCAATAATAGATACATCATGACAATGTTGTGGCGAATACGCAAAGGACGGGTGATCGGGGAGTTTTTGTACCGGGCGCTGACCTATATTTACTGGTTATTTTATGATATTTTGTTTCTCAAATATCTGGTTGAATCCTTAGAGCGCGGGAGAAGTTTTGAGGAGATTATGACATTTATTGCAGCCGCCATGATTGGCTTTGCAATTCCAAGTATCGTAAGCGCGTGGTATCTGCATGTCTATAAGCCCCGCACCGATGCTGACATTTTTGAGGCCGTCCACACGATGCTGTTTGAAAAGGCAACGCATGTGGAGCTTAGCTGTTACGAGAATACACAGTTTTACAACCGTTTTACGCTGGCCATGAAAGATTGTGAAAAGCGGATGACACAGATTATCGAAAATCAGTGCATTATTCTCACCAGCACGGCTGCAAGCCTGTGTGCACTTTATTATATGTTTCAGATTGATCATTTTGTGATACTGTTTATTGCCGGTCCGCTGATTGGAAACTTTTTATTTGGTAAAATCATAAATGATATCAAATTTCGCATGAATAAGGAATGTACCCCATATGTGCGCGAGATGGAATATGTCAACCGCACGATTTATCTGGCCGAATATGCCAAAGAATTTCGGATGTCAGGGATTTTCGGGGTGATGAAAAAGCTCTACGAAAACGGCTTTTGGGGCATTTTAAGAAAGATTAAGCAATATCAGAACAAAACGGCGTTGTTGGCATTTGTAAGAAATATCTTTGTGTTTGTGGTGATATTTCAGGGAGTTATTTTTTACTCGCTCTACCGGGTGATGGTGACACATTCCATGAGCCTAAGCGGCTTTACGGTGCTGTTTTCGGCGATGAATGTCGTCGCGTGGATGGTGATACAGGCATCGGAAGCCGTCATCTTAAGTTATGAGGACAGTCTTTATATTGCCAATCTCAGAGAATTTTTAGAGTATGAGCCTATCGTTGACGAAAGGCAGACGGGAATTATGCCGGCGGATTGTCAGAAGACGGCGCCAGACGGCGCAGTGGTTGCGTTTCGCCGCGTCGGTTTTACCTATCTGGGGCAGAAAGCGCCTGTGCTGCATGATATTAATATGACCGTACATAGGAATGAAAAAATTGCCATTGTCGGCCATAACGGGGCAGGAAAGACAACGTTTGTAAAGCTTTTGATGCGGTTATATGATGTGAGCGAGGGAGAACTCTTATACTGCGGCAGCAATGTCAAAGAACTTGATCTGCCTGCCTACCGTAATCTTTTTGGCACGGCATTTCAGGACTATCAGGTATTCGCTATGACCGTGGCCGAAAATGTCTTGATGCGCACCCCGCAAAATGAAGCCGATTATCAAAAGGTTCGGCAATGCTTAAAACAGGCGGGGGTCTACGAGAGGGTATGCCGGCTTTCCCATGGAATGGATACGATTCTCACAAAAGAGTTTGCCGAGGACGGTGCAGTTCTCTCCGGTGGGGAGCTGCAAAAAATTGCGGTAGCGCGCGCCTTTGCCAGAGATTACCAGATCGCTATTTTTGATGAGCCTTCGAGTGCGCTCGACCCGGTGGCGGAGTATGAACTCTACGAAAATATTCTCAAGGGCTGCGCGGATAAAACGGTATTTTTTGTTTCCCACAGATTGTCCACGGCGGCGCTCGCAGACCGCATTTACCTGTTTGAGCATGGGCGGATCGCGGAGTTTGGAAGCCATGCAGAGCTGATGCAGCGGGACGGCAAATATGCCGATATGTTCCGCAAACAGGCGCAAAATTATGTGGGAGGTACATTCGATGTGGCATAATGAGAAAGGTTCCACGAGAAATATTGGTCTGATCAGATGCTATCGCAATATCTTTTTTATGCTGAAAATTGCGGCCAAACATACGCCGGGTTATTTTGTCAATCTCTGCCTTTTTCAGATTTATTGCGCGGTGCAGGTATTTTTTGAGTTTACATTTACATTAAAGACACTGTTAGACTTTATTGCGGACGGCGCGGATTACGGTAAGGCGGTGTCCTATCTGTTGCTGATGCTGGCCCTAGTCATGGTAAAGCTGATTTGGGCCGCATGGACGGAAAATGCGATAGAGCCGCGCGCCAAGGAAATTCTGCATAAAAAGCTGCGGATGCAGCTTTTTGAAAATGCCGTAAAGCTGGATTTGGAGCAGTATGATAATCCGCAGTATTACAATGAATTTGTCTGGAGCGTCAACGAGGCGGCCAACCGCATGGATTTAGTGTTAAAAGATTTTGGCAGGCTGCTCCATCGAATCGCGGATGTGCTGGTAAACGGCGTATTTTTTATTACGCTGGATATTTTTGGCATGGTATTTATCGCGGTGAGCCTGCTTTTGACGCTGCTTATGAATTCCTACAGCGGCAGGCTGCAGTTTGCGCGGGATGCAACGTTAAATCCGATTGAACGCAAGCGCAGTTATTTTAACCGGATTTTTTATCTCAATGATTACGCAAAGGAGATTCGGTTAAATCCGGTGGCAGATCAGCTAAAACAAGAATTTTCACAGACTAACCGGCAGGTATATCCCATTGTCGGCAAATACGGGAAAAAGAGTATGTGGGCCGGATTTGTGGGTGATTTTGGAGCCAACGACATTTTAATAAATACGGTATATCTCGGTTATTTGGTATATCAGACGGTGGTGAAGCGCGTCTTTGGTTACGGTAGCGCCATGGGGCTTTTTAGCGCCTCTGCTTGGTTTAAAAACTCACTCAAAGAGCTGGCGCAGCTTTTACCCTGTTTTGAACAGCACGGACTGTACGTGGAGAAGATACGGACTTTCCTGGATTATAAGAGTAACATGGCGGACGGCGCCGCATCCTGTGAAAAAGAGACGTTCCATGAGCTTATCGTGGAGGATGTTTCGTTCGCCTATGGGGATGAGCCTGATACGCTTCGCGGCGTCAACCTGACCGTTGGAGCCGGTGAAAAAATCGCGATTGTAGGTTATAACGGTGCGGGCAAATCAACGTTGATAAAACTTCTGATGCGTCTTTATGATGTGGGAGGCGGGCAGATCAAACTCAATGGGCGCGATATCAGAGAATATGACAAAGGGAGCTACCGCGCCATGTTTGCGACGGTTTTTCAGGACTATAAGATCTTTGCATCCACAATCGCGGACAATGTTAAGATGGACGTCGCAGAGCAAAACGACAGTGCTAAAATTGAGCAGGCTTTGTACCGAAGCGGTTTTGCAGAGCGCCTCGCAACTCTGTCCAAGGGCATGGATACGCCGCTGACGAGAGAGTTTGACGAGGAGGGGGTAAACCTCTCCGGCGGAGAAGCCCAAAAGGTGGCGATCGCCAGGACATTTTATCAAGATTGTCCGATTGTCATACTCGATGAGCCCTCGAGTGCCTTAGACCCGATCAGTGAGTATCAGTTGAATCAGGCCATGCTTGAGGCGGCGCAGGACAAAGCGGTGATCTTTATCTCGCACAGGCTTTCGAGTACGGTCATGGCGGACAGAATTTATATGTTTGAAAACGGCAGAGTGATCGAGTCGGGCAGTCACAGCGATTTAATGAAGCTTGGCGGGAAATATGCGCAGATGTTTCAGATGCAGGCGGAGAAATACCGATTGCTGGAGGGGAGCGGGAGAGCTGCACGATAAAAAGTGAAAAGAGAGGTTTTTATAAACTGCCGGAGTAAAAAGAGGTTAGGGTTTTAGGTTGCATCATATATTTGAACCTGATAAAATAAGCACAGATATCTATGGAAATCAGAGGTTGTTTTCACAGGCTGCGGAGGTACAAAATGCAGAAATGGTATGAACAGGCGAAACTGGGTATTTTTTTACATTGGGGGGTTTACGCGGTCGACGGTGTGGCGGAGTCCTGGTCGTTCGGAAGCGGCGGCATGTCATATGAGGAATATATGAAGCAGTTAGACGGATTCACCGCTTCCAATTACAATCCCGAACAGTGGGCGAAACTAATCAAGCAATCGGGGGCGCGCTATGCGATATTGACAGCCAAGCATCATGACGGCGTATGTCTGTTTGATACGGCCTATACTGATCTGACCGTTCTAGGTAAGACTGCGGCAGGGCGGGATTTGGTTGGACCATACTGCGAAGCGATGAGAAAAGAAGGCTTAAAAGTGGGGATTTATTTTACCGGTACGGACTGGTCGGATGACGATCATATAATGGTCCTGCTAGATACGTCAAAAGAAGAACTGCAGGAGATGCGGAGGAAAAAGACGGCATATTCTGCTATGTGGCCAGAACAGACACCAGAGGAGCGGCAGGTGGAGGGGGTGCAAATTCCCGCGCGTCGCAGGCAGGAGTGGAATCTTTTTTTGGAGAGATATAAGGGCGAGATACGGGAGCTTTTGACGAATTACGGGAAGATTGATCTTTTCTGGACGGATGCCATGCTGTACAGAAAGGGATACTCCTGGGATACGGAGAGCGTAAAAAAAATGATTACAGAATTGCAGCCCGATATTGTAGTAAACGGGAGGCTCGATGGGTACGGGGATTTCCTTACGTCAGAACAGCGTTTGCCGCTTCGGCCTATTTCCGACGGAGTGTGGGAATACTGTCATACCTTTAATGAATCCTGGGGCTTTCAGGGCAGGGATCATAAATACAAAGATACCAGACAGGTGATTAGGCTGTTTACGGAATGTATCGCCATGGGTGGAAATATGCTGATTGGCGCAGGGCCCAAGGAAAACGGTGACATCCCCGAGGAAGCGGAAAAAATTATGACGGAGATGGGACAGTGGATTGGCAAATACGAGGAAGCTATTTTTCCGACGGATAGAGGATTAACCTTTAATTATTGCAGATATCCGTCTACATTATCTTCCGATAAAAAAGTATTGTATCTCTTTTTGAACGATAAACCGAATCCTTATATCATGTTGAACGGTATACGGAATCCGCTTTACAAAATAACATGCCTTACAAACGGCAGAGAATTATCGTATTCCGTGACAGGCGGCGCCGATTGGGTAAATATTCCTGGATGCAAATGGATTGCATTAAAGGAGCAGGATTTGGATGAAATTTGTACGGTTGTGAAGATTGAAATGGAGGAGCCGATTGATCTTTGGGAGATAGATCATCCGGTGTCCTACGGGGCGCAGGCGTATTGAGGTGACCTTGCTGCGCACAGTTATCCAGACGGGAAAGATGGCAACTTTAACGTATGCCTGTGAGAAGGATAACAATAGGATGATCGGGGCCTGAAGAGAAAACGGCGCCGAGCGGATAAGAGGTTTTTACATGAATCATGACAGAATGTGGAATCATGTCAGTAAAGAAAGAAAATGGAGTATGGAAACATGGAAGAGAGAGCAAAAAAAAGCGCCGTAGATTCCGTTGTTGAGCAAGTTTTTCAGATCAGGCCGGAGCACTTAAACGCCGCGGGACGTCTCTTTGGCGGCCGTTTGATGGAATGGATTGACGAG
The DNA here is from genome assembly GCA_910584215.1 of uncultured Roseburia sp. Lineage (GTDB taxonomy): Bacteria > Bacillota > Clostridia > Lachnospirales > Lachnospiraceae > Roseburia. Next base: position 6,297 of record CAJTYI010000068.1, read on the forward strand.
GTGGCGGCGCTGGTGGGCATACGGCACGCGCAGTCGAATGTGACGACAGCTTCGGTGGACAATCTGAAGTTTATGCGCGGGGCCTTTCAGGGAGAGATGGTGGTTTTGATTGGCCGGGTCACATATGTCGGCAGCACATCCATGGAGGTGCGCGTTGACACTTATGTAGAGAGCCTTGACGGCGTCAGGAAACCGATCAACAGAGCCTACCTGATCTTGGTGGCGTTAGATCAGGAAGGTAAGCCGATTCCGGTGCCTGGCCTTATCATTCACAGTGAGTCTGAAAAAGCGGAATGGGAGGCCGGAATCAAAAGAAGGGAGATGCGCAGGCAGAGAACGGAAGAGGGGTTTTAGGAGTTTGCAGCAGCAAGGTTTCCCGGCGCAATTTTTGAAATCTGTTCTACTTAAATAGGGGTTCTATTTCTTTTTTCATGAAATCTACCCTGTCTTTCACTCTAGGAACGAATAGAGAGGAAACAGCGACTACAATTCTGTCTTTCGGATTCACATATAGCGCGTTTCCGCCGTCACCTAAAGCTGCAAAAGAATGTTCCGTTTCATCTATCACCCACCACAAATACCCGTACTTAAGGTGGCGCGCTTTCCAGACACTTTGTACCTGTGTACTCTCGGCAATCCATTTCCCGGGTATAATCTGTCTGCCGTTCCAGTATCCCCCGTTCAAACATAACTGCCCTAATTTAGCCATATCCATAGTTGTAAGAGACAATCCCCAGCCCGCCGTATTCGTTCCGTTCGGATCGGCAACCCAGCCATTTGCGCCTTTTGATTGATAGAAACTGACTTGTTCTTCTTTGCTTTGAAAATATATATGTTTATCAACAGAAATTTCCAACGTAGAAAAAAGATTGTCCTGTGCAAATTTCAAAACGGATTGCCCTGTAGTATTGATAAGTATGCCGGATAAAACATCAATTCCGATTATGGGCGCATATCTGAAATTTCCAATTTTTCCCTTGCCGCCCAAAAAGTCAAGAGAGGATATTACCCAATCCTCACTGGAAAAAAATTTGGGATAAGGGTTAAATTTATACTTATAGGGAGCGGTCATTGTAAGCAGATTCCGGATTGTAATATGCTGTAATGTTTTTTCCCTTTTCTTGATTTGATAATTCGGAAAGAAATCAATTACTTTTTCATCCAGGTTTTTGATACAGCCTTTGTGCAAGGCAATTCCGAACAACATGGAAACGATACTTTTAGTCACCGAAAAGATATGAATAGGTTCATTTTCTGAACACTGATTAAAATAACTTTCGTAAACAGTATTATCATCTTTCCGTACGACTATTCCGGCTATATTTCCATAATCTTTTTTTACTTTATTTCCCAAAGACGTGAATGGCTGCTGCTCCATGCTATTTGCTTAACCTCCGTTTCTTATCTTTCTAATTGGATAATAGACTTCTGTAATCAATTCGTCTTCTTGCGTAACTTGAGAGGGGTCTGTTACATAGATCTCAAACAACGCGCCGGTACATGCATACCCGTTCTGCTCTGCCCATTTTGTTTGCTTTGCATATACAGAAGATAATATGGAATAGCTTCCCTTTAGGACGGTTTTTAGACACAGCCCTGCCTTAAAATCTCTTGTTCCAGTTACATATTCCCTGATAGGGATAGCAAATTCCGTATCTAAACCAAACGGGCTAAATTCATTGCTGTGGAATAAGACCATCGGGGGATTGTCTATGGTTAAGCTTTCTTTTTTTATCCTGCCAAGTAACTTCCCAAAACAAGTACCGTATTCATCGGCAAAATTATCCGCTTGAACCATTTTACGGACAGAAAACAGACACATCGTTGGAACTTCCACTAATTCTACATCGATATCATCTAAATATGACAGAAAGGGTTTTCCGCTTTTTAAGTTTAATATATCGCGTTCCAGCCGGTACAGGTTCTTTTCCTGCTCGTGTAATTGCTTTTTTATATCTTCCCTCTTGCGGGTTAAGGCGACATACAATTTATCCTCATTCAATTCGTCCGATTCTATGATATGCTTTATTTCCTCCAATGAGAAATGATAGGATTTCAGACGAATAATACACATCATAGTTTCCAACTGTTCAATTGCATAGTACCTATATCCGTTTTCCGGGTTGACTTCACTTGGCAGGATAAGTCCTATTTCCGCGTAGTATCTGAGAGTTTTGGCAGACACTTTGCATATTTTTGAAAACTCGCCAATCGACAGCACGGATAATCACCACCTTTTCTTTCTTCAAGTATACACCTTGCCGTAAGGGGAAAGTCAAAGGCATTTTTTTGACTGCCTCTCGAGTAAAATCTTAATACGATATAAAATCAAAATCAATCTTATCACCGCAAATCGTGTATTCTTGAATTTTTTAGGATTATAGGGTATCCTTTATATGACACTAGGCAGAGAATATATTGTTACCGTTTATTGGTATCTTGACATTATTTTGTATCGGGTGTACAAATTTAAGCTGAGAGGGACGTTTGGAAAAGGAATCAGAGAAGAATGTTCTTGCGAGGAGGAATCATGCATTTATATTTTGCTAAGCCGGGCAGCGGCAAATTTTGTGAGCGGGAGATAAAGGAACTATATAAGCGGGCGTTTCCCAGGGAAGAGCGGGCGCCATTCTGGATTTTAAAGCACTGGGCAAAGAAAAAAAGAGCAGATTTTTATGCCGTCTATGAGCAGGATCAGTTTGTGGGAATGGTTCATATCTTGCGCGACGCACACGTTGCGTATGTTTTTTATCTTGCAATCTGCGAGCATATGCGGGGAACGGGATGCGGCAGCGCTATTTTGCGGTTTGTCAAACAAAAATACCGCCTGCAAAAGATTGTGTTGGCGATCGAACCGGTGGACGCACCCTGTGACAATCACAAAGAGCGGGTGAGGCGCAAAGCATTTTACCGCAAAAACGGTTTCAAGGAAATGAATTTTCGCGCTTCAGAATTCGGTTTTGTGTATGAAATGTTAGCGTATTGTGCCAACGGCGAAAAATTGTGCGAGAGAGAGTTTGAACAGTTTGGGAGAAATGTCATGGGCCGTCTGCTCTTTGCGATCATGTATCGGGTGCATGAAATATAAACTTTTTATTGCGAATTTAGATTGCGCGAAGTGGAATCATGGAGAATGTGGAACTGATTTTTAAGGAAAGAAACAAAACCAAATTCCGTAAGGCGTATGTGAAACGATAGATGATATACGATTATGTATAAGGAGAACTTAGATTGAAAGATAAATGTCGATGCTTTTGGGCCAATACGAACAATCTGCTCTATGTCAAATACCACGATGAAGAGTGGGGACAGCCGGTCTATGACGACGGACATCTCTTTGAGATGTTGATTTTGGAATCATTTCAGGCTGGGCTGTCCTGGGAATGTGTGCTCAATAAAAGAGAACATTTTCGCGAGGCATTTGACAATTTTGCGCTGGATAAAGTATCTGCATATGGCGATGACAAGATGGAAGAGCTGCGGCAAAACGAAAAGATTATCCGCAATCGACTGAAGATTGCCGCCGCGGTAAACAACGCCAAGATATTCAAGGAAATAGCTGCCGAATATGGCTCGTTTGCGGATTATCTGTGGGGCTTTACGGAACATAAAGTTGTCTTTGAGACCGGCAAGACAAGCTCCGAGCTGTCGGATAAGATTTCCAAAGACCTGAAAAAAAGAGGCATGAAGTTTGTGGGAACCACGATTATCTATGCGTATTTGCAGGCGGTCGGTGTGGTGTATTCCCATGAAAAAGACTGTTATCTGTACAGAGAGAACGTTTAGATTGGTTTTCACTTTTCTGTGTTGAACGGTAGGCAGAGAGGATAAACAAATGCGCATTGCCATTGTAGAAGATGAAAGCAGCCAGCGTCAGCTCATAGCACAATATTTAGGGGAATGGAGACGAAGGGATGAGCCAAAGCCGGAAAGCGTCTGCTTTCAAAACAGCGAAAGTTTTTTGTTTTTTGGAACATGCACAGATAACCTTAAAAAAACAGCTTTGGGGAGATAGAAGAATGGATGCGGTGGCGGAGCGAATTTGTAAAATGTCATCGCTCGTATCTTGTCAATTTGAAGCATGTCTCGTTTTTGGTAAAAACAGACGTTTTTTTGAACAACGGAAGAAACGTACCGCTCAGCAGATTGGCAACAAAACAAGTCGGTGCCGCATTTATCCGCTATTATGCGTCTGACGGAGACCAGCTATGAAAAGTCAAGCCTAAATGAGCAAAAATTTCTTTTTCGTATCGGTGGTAAAAAAGGGTAGCCTTAATAAAGCTCCCTAAGTGTGCATTTTCAAAATCTACCGATATTAGTATACAGACTTCTTAGCCGAGGTTAAATTCGACTGGAATAAACTCTGCTATGCGGCCTGTGTGTTCGAGTCTTTGCCGCTGATTGCGGCGTCATTTTTGGAGACAATTCTGCCGGCGCGCCTGGTGGCAGATTTAGAGACCGGGGTGCGCCTGCCGGAGCTGTTGTTTCATCTGGGAGCATGAAGTGTTCTGGCCTGGGGCTGCAACACCATATATGGCATGATCAGGGAATATCATGAAACGGTCTGCGAAAATTTCACCCGTTATTTGCAAAAGAAGTGACGCCTTTTACTTGGCGTGCTGTATGCAGGAATTGTGTGTGCGGTTTGCGGAATGGATTTGTCATTTTGATGTGAAAATTGGAACCGCGGTGAGAAGCTGCCAGGAGGAGAAAGCAAAGTACAGTAAACGCCTTGGGTATTATTATGAATATTTTGGCGTCCTATGAAAAGCAGAAAGATCTGCGTATCTATCATCAGGAACAGACGGCGTCTGAGAGGACAAATGCGTCGATGGACAAGCTTGACGCATGGACGAAAAAAAAGGCGGCCAGCAGGGTGAAGAGCGCGTTTGTAAAACAGACAGTCTCCGCCGCATCAGGGCTGGCAGTGTATCTCTTTGCGGGGATTCGCGCGTTCCTGGGATTTATCTCTGTCGGCAGTGTAGTGACGCACGCTGCAAGTATTATAAAATGGTGGGGAATAAGACGGCAGTCTACATCTCACACCGGCTTGCCTCCTGCCGATTCTGTGAGGATATTTTAGTGTTCGATAAAGGAACGGTTGTGCAGCGGGGAAGTCATGATGATTTGCTGATGCAGGGTGGTCTCTACCGCCAGCTTTGGGATGCGCAGGCCAAATATTATGCATAAATTTGCTTTTGTAAAAAAATAGGTTGTCGATATTGCACAAAGGCGGAGGTACAAAAATGTTCAAAAGGTAGAAACGGCGAAAATCGTTTCCCAAATATTGACATGTATATATCTATATTCTAAAATAGGCTCAGAAATTGATACGGAATTGATATTGGAGTGTAACCTTTCCTATGTGGATATGGGCATGACCAACTTTTATACGGGTGTACTGTGCAATCGTATTTAAGTTGGTTTTTTTTATCTTATTGGTGTAGTCAATAAAGGTGGGCTTGGCGATGAGTATGAAAATTGTTAAGGTGATTAATAATAATACCGTCTGTGTGCTTGACAAAAAAGGAAAGGAACAGATCATGTCCGGGCGGGGAATCGGTTTTGGGAAAAAGTGCGGCGATGCGGTTGACGATTCCCGCATAGAGAAAATATATATGGTCACTGATTCAGCACTGCGCAAGCGCCTGATTGAATGTTTGACAGAGATTCCGTATGAGTATATCAAGCTTACCGACGATATGGTGACTTATATTTCGTCGCGTATCAGCGTTCCGCTCAACAGTTCGTTGATTGTGACGCTCTCAGACCATATCGCGTTTGCGATTGAACGCAAAAAACAGGGTGTTGAATTTGCCAACCCACTGATGGATTCGATACACGATTGTTTCCCAGAAGAGCTTGCGCTGGGCAGGTACTGTCTGCATGAAATCAGGCAAAAACTCGGCGTAGAGCTAAACAGAGACGAAGCGGGCTTTATCGCGATGCATATCATTAACGCGCGCATGGAAACGACCATGGCCCAGGTTCCCGATATCACCAGAATGATTAACGAATGTCTGGAAATCACGGACACCTATTATGCGGGAAAAATCGACAAGACTTCCGTTGCCTATGACAGATATCTTGTCCATCTGAAATTTCTGGCAAAGCGTCTGTTCCATTCGCAGGAACTGCCCAATGTATTAAGCCGCGATGAGGATATGCTGTCGCTCATTAAAATCAAGTTTAAAAAACATTATAAATGCGCAAAGTGTTTACAGGACTATATTTTGAAAAACTATGCCAAGACTCTGGCCGAAGATGAATTGCTGACGCTGGCGATACATTTGAAAAAAATTAGTGGTTAAAATAAATAAAAAAGGAGAGTTGCATTATGAAAGACAAAATTTTTGGTGTGTTGCAGCGGGTTGGCCGTTCTTTTATGCTTCCCATTGCGCTGCTGCCTGTGGCCGGACTTCTGCTGGGAATCGGCAGTTCGTTCACAAATCAGACGACCATCGAGACATATAATCTCGGCGGCATCATTTACGAGGGAGGGCTTCTCTACACGATTCTTGACATTATGAGCCAGACGGGAAGCGCGGTTTTCAATAACCTGGCGCTGCTTTTCGCCATGGGTGTAGCAATCGGAATGGCCAAAAAAGAAAAAGAGGTTGCGGCCCTCTCGGGAGCGATCGCATTTTTGGTTATGAATACAGCGATCAGTGTGCTGATTACCGCAAAGGGCGGCATCGTAGCCATGGCCGAAAACTCCACGACATCCGTGCTTGGCATCACAACACTGCAGATGGGTGTTTTCGGCGGTATTATCGTAGGACTTGGTGTTGCCGCGCTCCACAACAAGTTCTATAAAATAGAGTTGCCGCAGGTGCTCTCGTTCTTCGGCGGCACCAGGTTTGTTCCGATTGTCTGTACGGTCGTATATTTGATCGTCGGCATTGTGATGTTCTATTTGTGGCCGATTGTTCAGCTTGGCATTGCCCAGCTCGGCGTGCTGGTTTTAAATTCAGGATATATCGGCACATGGGTTTACGGCATTTTAGAGCGCGCGCTGATTCCTTTCGGACTGCACCATGTTTTTTATATGCCGTTTTGGCAGACAGAACTTGGTGGTTCGCTGGTGATCGACGGCAATACCGTCATGGGGGCGCAGAATATATTCTTTGCCGAACTCGCATCCAAGTCGACGGAAGTATTCTCTGTCTCTGCGACAAGATTTATGTCTGGTAAATTCCCGTTTATGATCTTCGGACTCCCGGCAGCCGCATTTGCGATGTACAAAGCGGCGCGCCCGGAAAAGAGGAGGGTAGCCGGCGGTTTGCTGCTCTCGGCGGCGCTCACGTCCATGCTCACGGGTATTACCGAGCCGTTGGAATTTACGTTTATCTTCGTGGCGCCATTGATGTACGCAGTGCACTGTGTTCTTGCAGGCCTTTCATATATGCTGATGCACATTTTGAATGTCGGCGTGGGCATGACATTTTCGGGCGGCGCGATTGACTTGACGCTCTTTGGTATTTTGCAGGGCAACCAAAAGACACACTGGATATGGATTGTGATCATCGGCTTGGTCTATGCGGTCGTTTACTATTTTGTATTTTATTTTATGATCACAAAGTTAAATCTGACAACGCCCGGCCGCGAGCCTGACGATATCGAGCCAAAGCTCTATCGCAGGAGTGATGTCGATGCGGCCAAGTCTTCCGGGGGCTTAGACGGCGGTACGGATACCGTCAGTGCGCTGATTCTCAAAGGACTAGGAGGAAAGGATAATCTCTCTGATGTTGACTGCTGTGCAACGCGTCTTAGGATCACCGTTGTCGATGTGCAAAAGGTTACGGACAGCCTGTTAAAGGAGAGCGGCGCTTCGGGAGTGCTTCACAAAGGCAACGGCGTGCAGGTGATCTATGGTCCGCGCGTTTCGGTTGTCAAATCCAATCTCGAAGCGTTTATGGAGTCGCCGCAGTCCGATGATCTTGAGAGTATTTTGGGAAGCACAAAAGATGAAGAGACTGTGGAAGCGCCAAAGGAAAAACCGTCTGAAATCGTGTCCGCGGACGGCCAAAAGGCGATTATGATGTGCGCGCATCTAAACGGTATGGTCGTAAAACTTGAGGATGTTGCAGATGATGTATTTTCACAGAAGATCTTAGGCGACGGCATCGCCATCGAACCTTCCCAGGGTAAACTGTTTGCGCCGTGTGACGGAAAAGTAGACTCTGTATTCGATACTAGACACGCGGTGAGCATGGTTTCGTCTGACGGCGTGGAAGTGCTGCTGCATATCGGTATTGACACCGTAAAACTTGGCGGCAAATATTTTGAGGCGCATGTTGCGGGCGGACAGGAGGTAAAGCAAGGTGATCTGCTGATCTCATTTGACATGGATGCGATCGCCGGGGAAGGCTATAAACTCACGACACCGTTAATCATCGCCAACACTGACGATTATGCGGCAATTGTATCTGCCGTACAAGGAAAAGTCGTGGCGGGTGATGAACTGTTAAAAATAAATCAGTAGAGGAGGATATTATCATGAAAACATTTAGCTACACGATCAAGGACGAGATCGGGATTCATGCAAGACCCGCGGGGCTGCTTGCAAAAGCGGCAAAGGAGTTTGAGAGTACGGTCACGCTCGAGAAAGACGGGAAAACAGCCGCAGCCACAAAGCTTATGGCGATCATGGGCATGGGCGTAAAGTGCGGCGATACCGTAAATGTCACAGTCGAGGGAGCCGATGAGGAGAAAGCGGCCGCCGAGATGGAAGCATTTTTCCAGGCGAACCTATAAATCGGGAAATTGAGAATGATAAGTTTTCATCGCGAGATTTGTGTCTGTGCGCTGCTTGCCACAAACTCGTAGATGCGCGGGCTCGACCAATTGAGTCAAAAGCAGTGCAGAAATGGGGTAAAATATGACGAAATATCAGGGAAAAGGCGTTTATGGTGCGGTGGCGATCGGCAAGATATCGCTTTTTAAGAAACAGGATACGGCGGTAAAACGTATCCACACCACGGATACAGATCATGAAAAAGAGCGTTTTGAACAGGCGAAAACCTTAGCCATTCAACAGCTCGACGAGATATATGAGAAGGCATTGAAGGAAGTTGGCGAGGCAAACGCGGCTATATTTGAAATCCATCAGATGATGCTTGAAGATGAGGACTACAATGATTCCATCATCAACATCATCGAGAGCCAGAATGTAAATGCCGATTATGCAGTCGCAGTCACCGCCGATAATTTCGCGGATATGTTTGCCGCGATGGACGACGCCTATATGAAAGCGCGCGCCGCTGACGTCCGTGATATTTCCAATCGCCTGATCAATATTTTGTCAGGCAATACCGCCGTCTCTCATCATTCAGACGAAAAATTGATTATCTGTGCCGCCGATCTCGCTCCGAGCGAGACGGTGTCACTCGATAAAGAAAAAGTCCTTGCGTTTGTCACAGCACACGGTTCGTCTAACTCCCACACAGCGATTCTTGCGCGCAATATGAATATCCCGGCGATCATTGGCGTCGGCGATGAATTTTTGGAGGCCGTCAAAGACGGCGACGAGGCGGTCGTGGACGGTTTTACAGGCGAGGTCTTATTACATCCCGATGACGAGAGTGTGCAAACATATCGCCGCAAACAGGCCGATGACGAGGAAAAGAAGCGGCTGCTCTTAGAGCTCAAGGGCAAAGAAAACATTACCAAAGACGGCAGGAAAATTAATGTCTATGCCAATATCGGCAGCGTAGACAACATCGGAGCCGTTCTGCTGAATGACGCGGGGGGAATCGGCCTGTTCCGCAGTGAATTTCTTTACCTGGAAAACAGCGATTATCCGAGCGAGGAGCAGCAGTTTGGCGCCTACAAAAAAGTTTTGGAGAGTATGGCGGGTAAGAAAGTTATCATCCGCACGCTCGATATCGGTGCCGATAAACAGGTCGATTATTTTAAACTGAAGAAAGAAGAAAACCCCGCCCTAGGATACCGCGCCATCCGCATTTGCTTAACGCGGCCCGAAATCTTTAAGACCCAGCTGCGGGCGCTCTACAGAGCGTCGGTTTTTGGTAATCTGGGCATTATGTTCCCGATGATTACCAGTGTGTCGGAACTTGAGCGGATACTCGCCATGTGCGCAGAGATCAAAGAAGAGTTAAGGTCACAACATGTCGAGTACGCGGAAAATGTGGAGCTTGGCATCATGATCGAGACGCCTGCCGCGGCTATCATCAGCGATCGGCTGGCTCCGATGGTCGATTTCTTCAGCGTCGGCACCAACGATCTCACACAGTATACGCTCGCCTGCGACAGACAGAACCCCGATATAGAGGAGTTTGTCGATACACATCACGAGGCGATTATGCGCCTCATCGAAATGAGTGCGGTCAATGCCCACAAATGTGGCGCATGGATTGGAATCTGCGGTGAGCTGGCAGCGGATACTGCGCTCACCGAGACTTTCCTGCGCATGGGAATTGATGAGCTTTCCGTTTCGCCGACATTTGTGTTAAAAGTGCGCGACGCAGTGCGGAATATTGATTTGTCGTAATTGAGATTGCAGGGACAGCGTCGTTCCTCATAAAGTGCAGCGCCTGATCGTCTTGCTGACGGTTGGGCGCTGTTTTTTCGGTAACGTATAGGTTATTAGCTGTTTTACTTGATATCATCAAAATGTATAAATATGTATAGATGTTCGATCGGAAGTGTTATATATTTTTATATTCACTGCGTAAATGCGGCGTCCGGCAGGCATCCTAACTGCAGGTGCTATTTGTCTTTTGACCCTCCGGAAAAACGCCAGGGGGTCTCGCATGCCGTTTGGGGCATCGGGTTGCGCGTCTTTTCAGTGTTGAACCACCTCGTAGTGTCTGTCCGTCCCGGT
>CAJTYI010000069.1 GCA_910584215.1 uncultured Roseburia sp.
TTGGACAACAGCGCCTGCGTCTGGTCAGTAGATTTTACCGGCTCGTCATCGCCGTATGCTACTTCTACCAGGTTTAAGTTTGCATACTTAGAATCGTTCTCCATGATATCTTTCATCGCTTCAATCCATGCATTCTGGTTGGTCGCCTGAGAGGTCGCGGAGAGAATTGCCCAGTCGCCCTCGCCGCCAGCGATGTCATAGACCGCATCCATAAGTGCCTGGCCGATCTCTGTTGTACCTGCCTGGTTGGCAAAGGTCATGCGGCTCGCAGAATTTGTTTTGGAGTCAAGGCAGGACACCTTGATGCCCTCTGCCATCGCGTCCTCCAATGCTGCCTGTAATGCATTTTCATCATTTGCTGCAATACAGATACTGTCCACACCCTGTGAAATTAAGGACTGGATCACGGATACCTGCGCATCCGCGGTCGCCGACTCTGGATGCTTGATGATGCACTCGCCGCCAATCGACTCGATCGCCTGCTGAAATCCCTCTGCTTCTTTCTCATTGTAAGGATTACCTGCGGATTTGGTTACCAGCGCAAATGTCTTTCCTGCCGCGCTGCCGTTTTCGCCGGATTGCGCCGGCTTATTCGCATCGTCCGTAGATGTCTTGTCATCCCCGCATCCTGCCAGCATACCTGCTGCCATAGTCGCACACAATAGTACACTTAAAACTTTTTTCTTCATCTTTTTTTCCTCCCTTTTGATGATTCTGTTATACGGGTGAAAAGTACGTTTCTCACCCTATATCCAATGGACCGCCCCTCTCATGGCACACGGCCCACTTGATAACGCAATTGCGTCTGTGTGAAGAGAATAACCTAAATGATTAAGATTTTTTCTTTAACTTCAGCCCAGATGAAATATTCGGCAGCAGCACTGCACAGATCAGCAGCGCGCCAAGAATAATCAAGATTACCTGCGGGTTCATATTAATCTGCCCAAGGCCAATGCGCAGGCATATGATAATAAACGCTGAAATCAATCCGCCGATCAAACGTCCCTTGCCTCCGGTCGTCGCGATACCGCCGAACACCGCCATAGCGATGGCATCCATCTCAAAACCGTTTCCTGTCGTGGTGTTGGCGCCATACAAAGATGAGGTCAAAAACAGCGCCGCAATCGCCGCAAAGACGCCCATCAGCGTAAACACAATGAACTTCACTTTTTTTACCTTGATGCCGGAATAAAAGGAAGTTCTGCTGTTGCTTCCGATCGCGTACAGGCTGCGCCCAAACATCGTTTTCATGGATATTACAATAAAAACAACGCCGCTTATCAGCACCAGGAAAAAGATATACGGAAACGGTCCGATCTTTCCCGCGATGGCGCGGAACCCTGCCGTATTTGTCACCGAAACTGAGCCGCCGCTGCCAAGTATAATCTCTGCGATGCCACGGAAAACAATCTGTGTTCCCAGCGTCACAATCATCGACGGCAGCTCCGGGAATTTTACCAGGATACATCCGTTTACCATCCCGCAGATGGCTCCGGTCAAAATGGTAAGCACAATCACGATCGGAAACGGGATTCCCGCATTGCTCGCAATACAGGCGATCGTAGCCGACAGACACACCGTCGAACCAACGGAAATATCAATCTCCCCCAGCATTAGGATATAGGCCATCGGGAACAGCAAGAAAATTTCACTTAAATATTTTGGCATCTCGCGCAGTACATTCGCTACCGTATAATTCGGGGAAATACATCTGCAAAAGATATTGATCAGGAGAAACAGTATGACTAACATGCCTTCCCAGCTCAATATATTTTTCTTCCACACATCCTTTGGTGTGGCGTCAATCGTTCTTCCGGACTTACCTGCCATGACTACATCTCCCTCCTTTCCAGATTGTTCTTATCCATCATGCGCTGCGTCACTACGTTCAGCACGATAACGGCGATAATAATCACGCCTTTCACCGTATTCTGCGCCAGCGCGTCAATTCCCACAAGCGGAAGCGCTTTCGCGATCACCGCCAGAATCAGTGCGCCAAGCAGTGCCCCTCCCACGGAGCCGCGGCCGCCGCTCATGCTGACACCGCCGATTACGCAGGCTGCAATGACGTCCATCTCTTTATTCTGCATCATGTTTGGCTGTGCGGATGCATAGACCGTAACCGCAAGCGCTCCGCAAAGCCCCGCCAAAAGCCCCATCAGAGTGTATACAGCAAGCTTGACGCGCGCCACATGGATACCGGAAATCTCCGCCGCCTCGGCATTGCTGCCCACAGCGTAGATATTTCTGCCAAACTTGGTCCACTTCATCATGATAAAAAAGATGATATAGCAGACAATCACAATCACTAAAACATTATTAATCACACCAAATCCCAGATAAGATTCCAGCGCAAAGTCCTTAAAGCCTCCCAGCGCATCGGCGCCCGCCCACTGGCTGTTAGCCACCAGATAGGCGAAACCGCGGTAAATATACATAAATCCCATCGTTGCGATAATCGGCGTCACGTTTCCCTTGGCAATGATAAGGCCGATCACAAAGCCACAGGCCGAGCCGATGGCCATGGCAATGATAAAACCTAGAAACGTGTTGTGGATCACGCCGTTTTTAAACAGCATACCGACCGTCATTCCTGCAAATGCCAGCGAGGAAGTAATGGAAATATCAATGCCGCCAATCAGCAGCACACAAAGCATACCGAGCGCCATTATCATAATGACGGCGTTATTTTTTAGAATCTCCAGGATATTATAAAGCGCCAAAAATGACGGATTTTTTATGGATATCAATGCACAAAGCACAATCAGCACAATCACGAGGCTGGCTTCACGGGAGCCTGTGATTTTCTTCCAGAGTGATTTTTTTTCCATTATGCTTCACCCTCCTCTTTACCGGTTCCTTTCTCCATCGCGTACTCTAATATCTTCTCCTGTGTCGCTTCCACACGATCAAGCTCGCCTGTAATTTTCCCGTTGCACATCACATAAATTCTGTCGCTCATGCCGAGTATCTCGGGCATCTCAGATGAAATCATGATAATCGCGAAACCTTTTTGGGCAAGCTCCCCCATGATGGCATAAATCTCCGCTTTGGCGCCAACATCCACGCCTTTGGTCGGTTCATCCATGATCACCACTTTCATATTGTCCTGCGCCAGCGCTTTTGCCACCACTACCTTCTGCTGATTGCCGCCGGAAAGCGAACTTGCCGGATCAAACACGGTCACAGCTTTGGTATCAACCTCTTCCAACAGTTGTTTGGACAGCTCACGCTCCGCCTTTTCTTTGATAAATCCATGCTTGACGAACTTCTTTAAAATGGGAAGCGTCACATTTCTGCCGAGCCCCCAGCTTAAAATCAGCCCTGACTTTTGTCTGTCCTCCGGCAGCAACACAATCCCCATATTCTTTGCATCGGTCGGAGTTTTTACGCGGACTTCCCTGCCATCCAAGAAAATCTTTCCACTGTCCGCCTTAGTGAGTCCACAAACACTTTCCACCACCTCTGTGCGTCCCGCGCCGACCAGCCCGGTCAGTCCGACGATCTCCCCGGCGCGCACATGGAACGAAACATTTTTATAATATCCGGTGCGCGACAACTGCTCTACGCGCAGCACCTCCTCGCCCAGCTGCACCGTGGGCTTGGGAAACAGATCTTTGATCTCGCGTCCGACCATCTGCTTGATGAGCTCCGCGTTGGTAATACCGTCCACATCATAAGTGCCGATATATTGCGAATCGCGGAACACCGTAACCCGGTCCGCCAGACGATACATATCCTCAAAACGGTGGGAAATAAAAATAATCGATACCCCGTCCGCGCGCAGCTTATCGACGATGCGGTAAAGCTTTTCCGATTCGTTGGCGGTGAGCGCCGCTGTCGGCTCATCGAGTATGACAATCTTGGCGTTGGTGGAAAGCGCCTTGGCGATCTCAACCATCTGCTGCTGCGCTACACTGAGCGCCCCCATCTCCGCATGAGCTTTAAAATCGGCATCCAGCTGGTCTAACAGTTTCTGCGCCTCCCTGTGCATCTCATTCCACTGAATCATGCCGTGTTTTTTTATCTCATGATTCATAAAAATATTTTCCGTGACTGTCAAATCCGGATAAGACGTCGGATGCTGATATACCGCGGCGATGCCGGCAGCCTGGGCGTCTCTTGGCCCTTTAAAATCCACTTTCTGGCCGCCCAAGTACATCTCTCCTTCTTCTGCCTTATGTACCCCGGTGATAACTTTGATAAAGGTGGACTTTCCGGCTCCGTTTTCACCCATAAGCGCATGTACTTCCCCGCGTTTGAGCTGAAACTGCACCTGATTGAGCGCCTTGACGCCCGGAAAAATCTTGGTAATCCCCTTCAATTCCAATACATATTCAGACACGCCTCTCTCCTCCCTCTCTCGTAATGGCCTGGCGTTTCCCATTCGCCTTTCTTAATTTATCTTAATGATAACACCGGACTTTTTTTCTAAAAAGGGTAAAATACTTCGATGAGGGGTAAAATATTTGTAACGGTTTTACTTGCTTTTTGCCTTGGTTCACGTTAAGATAACCTCAAATGAAACCGCTTTTTATGGAGAATACTTATGAACCTTCTTATTGTAGATGATGAGGAATTGACAAGACAGGGGCTTCGCACGGCGCTCGATTGGAACGTCCTTGGAATTACAGAGATTCGGGAAGCCGACGACGGCGTAAACGGTCTTGCCATGGCCTTAAAACATCACCCCGATATTATACTGTGTGATGTACGGATGCCCCGCATGGACGGCATCACCATGTTAGAGCGCGTGCACTCACACCTTCCCGATACCAGTATTATCTTTATGAGCGGCTATTCCGACAAAGAATATCTCAAGGCTGCAATAAACCTCAAAGCCGTCACCTATATCGAAAAACCGATCGAACCAGAGGAAATCCGGCAGGCTCTCATACGCGCGATCGCCCAGCGCGGTGAAAAGATGCGGCAGCAAAACGCCGCGGAGGCACACACGAATCTTGCGGCCACGCGTCTTGCCCACGCACTGACGATGCCCTATCCCACCTGCCAGGCGCTCGTAGACGACCTCTGCGTCCAGTTCCGGCAATACTACGGCAGTGACAAGTTCAAATACCTGACAACATTCATTGTAAGACTGGAACATATCGCGAGACAAACGCTCGATTATTCCGATCTCTATGAACAACTGCGGCTCTATCTGCGCCCGATGCATCTGCATATTATTTACAGTGAAAAACAGTTGTTTCATATTATATATCATATCTACGGCACGATTCCCCCCTCCGGCAGCACGCTCACACTGATTGCAGATAAGATTCATTCCCTGTTTGCCTCTTATGGCAGGCGCTATATCGCCGTGGGCGAAACGGCGGAGGGGCTTCGCAACGCCTACCACTCCTATCAGTCCGCTGTCATATTGCTGCAAAACTGTTTCTTTTTCGAGGCGGACTGCACGCTGACATATGAGATGATCAAAGACTACCCGCCGATCGATATGGACGCGTTCAACGGGGCCGTAGCAGATTACCGCAATGCGCTCTCCTCGCACACAAAGGCAAGAATCTATGACGCGCTCGACCATCTCCAAAGCGCATGTATGCAGGTTCGGGACCTTATGCCCAACCAGGTAAAAACCATCTACTACGACTTGTTTTCCCTTTTGTATCAGACGCGCAAAGCCGAGAAACTGCCGCCTGATTTTCCGCTTGAAACTATCATGGATCTGCTCGAACACTGTTTTTCTTTTTCCACGCTCCATACGATGCTCAAATCAAAAACTGACGCGTACCTAAACGACAGAGCGAACGCGAGCACCGACAACGCCGTGATCTGCCTGATACGCGATTATATCAATCAAAATTACAGCGATCCCTCGCTTTCGGTGAAAGATATCAGCGCCTGCGTCAATCTGTCCGCCTCCTACGTCTGCACTTACTTTAAAGCGGAGACGGGCGCTACGCTCAATCAATACATCACGGAGTTTCGGATGGAAAAAGCCAAACAGCTGCTCTCTGACCCGCGCTATAAAATCAATGACATCTCCGCCGCCGTGGGATACAACGACGGCAATTACTTCGGAAAAAGCTTCCGCAAGCACACTGGGCTGACCCCCTCTGAATATCGCGAAAAGATACTCAACAGAAACGAGGTAATTCATGAAATTGCTGCACCGCCTGAAGATAAGCTATGATAATTTGAAATTGCAGACCAAATACACGATCTGTATTCTTTCCGCCGTCTGTATCCCGTTAATGATTCTCGCCCTGACTTTTTCCACGCGTCTTTACGATATGGTAATCGCTGACACCATTCAGGGTGAACAAAAAGCCACGGCGCTCACGGCTCCGCTCATCGAAGAATCGCTGCGTGCAGTGATCGATGATTACACGGCGCTCACCGAATACAGCTACTACCGCACACTGTTTAAACGCCCCGTCAGCACCCCCTTATCAACGCTGGCAGGCGGCACGGAAGCGCGCGCCTTTTCACAGCAGGTAAAAAAACTGACAACCGGACGCGCCATCACAGCGGTGCGCATCTATCTTGACATCCCCGGCCAGGATGCCTTTTTTGACAGCACGACGGCAAAAGATCTGTTTCTTCCGATCTCTTATGCAAATGGCACCTACTGGCATGGCATTTTTCAGGGAACAAAAGCACACGCTCTGTACTGCCCTTCTTTTTACCTTGGAAACCGGGAGCTTGATACCCTGGGCGATCTGGCCTATATCACCGCGTCTACCCTGTACTACTATGGCAAAGCTTACCCCTGCTATACGGCAGTCTACTTTTCTTCCGGCCACATCACAGAGCTGTTGCAAGATGCCATCTCTTTCCCCGGCAGTGTGGCGTACATCATCAATGAAAGAAATTCCCTGATTTCTTCCACAGACGATTATCTATCGGCGATTTATCGGCTTCGCTATGAGACAATGTCGGACGCCCTGATGTCCTCCAACAATTTTGTTGAGCGCAATGTGCTGGGCGAACAAATCTACGCCGGCTACTACTATATCAGAGAGCCGGGCTGGATTCTTGTCACCGTGCTTCCCGCAAAGCCCCTGGTGCAGCGCGGCATTGTCAGCCTCGTCAAGATCGCCCTGATCTGTCTTGCCTGTGCCCTGATCGTCGCCATATTTACCATCTGGCAGACACGCTCCATCACCACGCGCATTTCTTCTGTGATCTATCAGATGGGCCAGCTAAAGCAGGGCGCGCCCGCCTCGCTGCCCGACCCCGAGATTTTTGACGAAGTGGGTGATCTCATCACCACCTACAACTACATGACCTCGCGCATGAAGCGGCTGATTGAACAGCAGGAGAAAACCGCCGAGGAGCTGCGCATCGCGGAATTTAATTCTCTGCAGGCTCAGATCAATCCCCATTTTTTATATAACACGATGGATATGATTAACTGGATGGCGCTGCAGGGACAGACAGCCGAAATCAGCAATGTTGTACAAAACCTTGCCCACTTTTACAAGCTGACCTTAAGCAGCAAAAATAATTTTAATTCCATTAAGAGCGAGTTAAAACATGTTTCCATCTATGTGGAATTGCAAAATATGCGCTACCAAAACGCGTTTGACTTTGTCATCGATCTCCCCGACGAGCTTTACCGGTACGAGATTCCCAAATTGACGTTACAGCCGATCATAGAAAACTGCATTTTGCATGGCATACTGGAAAAGGAAGAAAAGTCAGGAACGATTGTCGTCACCGGATGGACCGAGGACACCGGGCTTGCGCTCCTCGTTTCGGACGACGGGGTGGGTATCCCGCGGGAAAAATTGCCGCTTCTGTTGTCAGGCCAAAATGCCCCCGCCTCCGCAAAAGGAAATAACATCGCCGTCTACAATATCCACAGACGGCTCAAGCTCTTATACGGCGAAGCATACGGCCTCTCTTACAATAGCATGTTCGGGGAGGGCACGGAAGTGACTATACATCTGCCGCTGAAACCGGCATCCGAGTAAAGTGTTTTCTTCCCCTCTCCCTGCTCGCCGCGCCGCCCGCACGCCGCCCTAGCGTATTCCGCGACACAGGCCTGCGCATAAAAAAGAATCACTTCGTGATTCTTTGCAAGTTGCTTTGCAACTTGAGAATTGATGCGTCTGACGACGCAATTTCCTATAAAGTAAAAAAGGGCTGCCGCTCCTAGATGAAAGATACCAGATCGCGGCCGCTTTCACTCGAAAACAACGCGATCTGGTGTCTTTTCACTCTGCGCGACATCCCTCTTAGGCTGTCCTGATAGAATGAACAACATTTTAATAACAAAAACTGTGCCCGCCGATTCGCACGTCTGTGTGCGAGGTCAAAGGCGTCGTCGAAAAATAAACCGTATCTGTTCTAAGCAGGTTGCTCTCGCCGTTTAACACCTGACGAATCGAATCGTATTCTTTTTCGGTGGGCTTTGCGATCCCTACATTTTTCCACGAACAGAACTGGACCGGATTTTTCTGGCTCAAAACATCATACAGGGAATCGGGAAATAGCCCGGATGCCATACGGTTAAATACGACTTCCACTACCGCCTGCTGCCCCTCCACCGGCTCACCGTTGGCCTCAAGCCATACGATTTTAGCCAAAAGATTGATTTCGTCCTCACTCAGGGCAATATTCCAACGATTATTAATCAGGTTAATCGCAGGGACACTCTCGTCTTCCTGCGCCTGTGGCTGCCCCTGCCCGTCAACCTCTACGGCGGGTTCTTCCTCGGGCTGCTGCACCGCCGACTGTCTTTCGGCTCCCGGATAGGCTGCCTTGATCGTCTGATCGTCAAATGCACGGCTTAGCATACCCTCTCTGGCAACCGCCCGTCTGGCTTTCTCACTCTCCTCATCCACGGAGAGCATCACCGGCTCAGCCACATCATAGATATCTGCCTGTGTTGTCACCAGTGTAATATCTTTTCGTTCTATATAGGTTTTTTCATCTGCTATTTCATTTCCTGATTCCGTCGTAAATGAATTTCCGAGCAATTCTTCATCAAGCTCTGCCAGAACCGTCGTATTCTTTTTGCTGATCTGCTGCGGATTCTGGATTTCTATTTCTTCATTTTTTTTCATGTCCGCTGCCAGCAACAAACAGATACAAAAAATAGTTGCCGCCAGCGCGCTCAATATCCTTCTACTCATCGTTCTCCTTTCCTCAAGAATGATACCAAAGTCCGGCAATTTTAGTTTGTCAATTATTTTCTGCCGTAACTTTTCACCTATGATACTAAATTATTTCCAAATGTCAAATTTTTTATTACAAAATTGTTAAAATTTTTTTCTCCACTTTTTACTATAAAAAATAGCCGCTTTTTATAAATTTCCTTGCGAAAAATGGATTCACATTTGACGGTGCTAGTGCTAGAACCAGGAATATTCACAAAAAAAATTAGGGATTCTCACTTGTTTCCGTGAAAATCCCTAATTTTTTACTTACTTTTTACACTGTCGAAATCGCTGTTATCATGACAATAAGCAATCGCTTTTTCTTACACCATAATTTCCTGATTCTGCGGCAAAACAAAAACATTGACTCCCGCAGTCTGTTTCTTCCTATTTATATAACGCATGAATACGGAGCACACACAAACTCTCTCGTTCCATGTGCCAGTTAAAATCTTTTGTAACAATTGTAACATTTTCCTGAATCGGTGCCACACGGTCCGGCTCTGTAAAACTATTCTCCGCCGCAAGGTCATACCCCCTCATGTGATATGCCGTGCCGCTCCAACCGTGCGCATCGCTGTCCGGGAACATAAGATGCGCGTCCTGTTCTCTGTCACTGACATTTACCAGCTTAATCAGCACATCGCCTGTGCGCTCCTCATAGCTTACGGTCACATAAAGCGGCGCAATCACCACCGGCTTAGCCACCGTCTCCCCGTCCTTTTGCCCGTCCAGACGGGTCGTGATTGTCCGGCCGTCGACATGAATCTCCAACTCATATGTCCGCCCCTGCTCCACATGGCCTTCTCTCTGATACAGGCACGAATCTCTGCCGTTCGTCACCTCCCCGATGATCGAATCCATATTCTGCCAGCCGCCAAGCTGCCAGTACATCTGACGATTTATCTCATTCGGACGTTCCCCGTTTTTTCTGCCAAATACGATCTTAAACCCGCGGGTGCCCGCAAGCTCCTTTGCCTTGCAGCGAAGTGTATACCGGGTACTCTCAATCACAGCAAGCACACACTCGCTCTTCTCACCGCCCACCGTCACGTCGGCAAATTTCCTGACTTTGCCGGTCTCTTCATCGACCACCTCGATCTGGCTGTATGCCACTTTTGAACTGTCACAGCCCAGTGCAATCTCCCCCGCGATGCGGTCCGTCTCCTTGCTTGCCGTAAGAGTTTCCTGCTCCCCCGCGATCTTATGCTCCAGCAGTACATCACCCTGGTGGCACATAAATAATTTCTGCACATGATAATTCGGCGTCACATAATAATCTTTTTCATTGAACCAAATCAGATCAGGCTGCCAATTGATGTAATCGACATTGCAAAACAGCGGCGCATAGCAGGCCAGTCCCACCACTGCGGCGTTGTTGGCAAGCCCTGTCATATAGGCCGCCTCACAGAGCGCATTGTACCAGGTATTGCCCCACGACGCGTATTCTCCCAAAAACACTTTCGGCCCGTCGGCATCAAATCCGTCATAGCGGTGTATGTTGGCAAGAAACCACTCCGGCGCCATATAATAGTGTTCATCCACCAGATCAATCTCATTCTCCCTGGCCGACTGCCAGCCTCGCTCATACTCACCGCCGGACGCGAAGGGACCGCTGGTGCCAATGATCTTGATCTTAGGGTATTTCTCCCGGATTGCTTCTACGAACAGAGGAAAACGCGCAAAAAACGGCGCGCCGACCTCCTCATTGCCGATACCGATGTATTCCAGATGAAACGGCTCCACATGGCCAAGCGACGCCCTCACGCCACCCCATACAGTATCGGCCGCCCCGTTGGCAAACTCAATCAAATCCAGCGCGTCCTGTATGTACTCCCGCAGTGCCTCACCGTCCGCCGCCCTGCCATGGTGCGGATCATACCCTCCGGGCAGCACCGGAAGCGGCTTGGCGCCGATGTCCTCGCAAAACAGGAAATATTCATAGTACCCCAATCCCAGCGTCTGGTTATACTGCCAGTTATTGCGCCTGGCCGGGCGCCCGGGAAGCGGACCTATGGTGTTCTTCCAGCGGTACATACTCCCCCTGTCAGCAGCGTCGAGCGTGCCGTCGTGCACGAGGCATCCGCCCGGAAAACGCATAAATTTGGGTTGCAGTGCCGCTAACGCCTCCGCCAAATCCCGCCGCAGACCGTTCCTGCGGTTTTTGTAGGTGTGTTTCGGAAACAATGACACGAAATCCAGCTTGAGAACGCCCACGCCCGCGGCAGTCAACGCCAGCCTGCCGTCTTTGACGGTCTTTTGGGGCCGCAGCTCACATTCGTATTTTGTCCATTCCCCGGTTATGGTAAATGTCTCGCATGCCAATAGTTCCCCGTCGCCGCCCTCTAAACTGACCCGCAGGTTTTCTATCCCTGCAGTTTTCTCTTTTTTCGCATAGCAGGTAAAAAAATAGCTTTCCTGACCGCTAAGCGGGATGCCCTGATGAAATCCGCGGTTGCAGACGCCAACTCGCTCCCCTTCACTCGTTATGTCCATCACAAGGCAGTGCGGATTTTTTCTGTTTACGGCATCCCCCTCTTCGACCCCAAGTTCAATCCTGCCGTCGTCCCCCACTTTCTCCCATGCGGTCAGACCGTCATACGCGCTATTGTCAATTTCGCAGAATTCAAACGAACGGTTGCGAATCAGCTCCGCATACAGCCCGCCGTCTGCGGCATGGTTTAAATCTTCAAAAAAGATGCCGAACAAATCGCCGAGCGGCGCCATTTTCTTTGTCAGATAAATTTCGATCTGCATGATAATCCTCCCTTCCACTTCTCACAGCTAATTTGTAAGATACGCTTTTTGCATCTACTGCGCCGGGCACCCGCCAGTTTTTGCTGACCAATTTCCTTTGGGCGCCTGCGTGCAATCGAGTAGGGGAGATTTCTTCCCTACTCGCTGCGCGGGGTGCGTGCTGCAACAGCAGCTATTTTCACTTCGCACCCCTGCGCATAAAAAAATACCTCAAACTATTGATTCAATAGTTCGAGGCAATTTTATCGAACAGGGGATGAGAGAATCGAACTCCCACCAAAGGTTTTGGAGACCCCTATCATACCATTTGACCAATCCCCTGGATGCTTTGTAAGGCACATCTATTATTATATCTATTCTGCGAAAATTGTCAATAGTTTTTTATAACCTCATTGAAAAATCTTCATAGATTCCGCAAGAAACCTCCTCGCCCAAAGCATCTTTGTCCATACTCGCTAAATATTGTAATACTGCGCCTGTGCGTTCCACATTTCCCGGTATATCCCGTCCTGTCCCACCAACGCTTCGTGGCTTCCGCTCTGAATCACATTTCCCGCATCGAACACCAGGATACTGTCACAGAACCGGCAGGAGGCAAGCCGGTGGGAAATATAGACTGCCGCCTTGTCGCCGACCAGCTTATCGAACCCCTCATAGACATCACATTCCGAGATCGGGTCGAGCGCCGCCGTGGGCTCGTCCATGATGACAAACGGCGCGTCCTTATAGATTGCCCGGGCAATCGCAAGTTTCTGCCGCTCTCCGCCTGAAACATTGACGCCTCCCTCTTCAAAATCTTTGCCAATATATGTATGAAGCCCTCCGTCAAGCCGCCCGAAACGCTCCTCAAAGCCGGCCTTTTGCAGCGCGTCTATCGCGCGCGCCTCCTCTATATGCTCTGAGGCTGCGATATTTTCCCCAAGCTTTAAGGAAAAGATACGGTAATCCTGAAAAACAACGGAAAACAGCCGCAGATACTCCTGATAATCGTACGCTTTGATATCTTTGCCGTTGAGGCGGATACTGCCCTCCGTGACATCATAAAGACGACACAAAAGCTTGATAAATGTGGTTTTCCCTGAACCGTTCCTACCGACGATCGCAAGGTGGTCTCCCGGTTTTAAGTCAAGTTTCAGATTGAGGTCGCGGATGACATTTTGTCCACTTCCGGGATAATGAAAGCTTACATGCTCACATTCTAAGCAAATCCCCTGTTTCGGATCAGCCGTCACAGATGCCTCCCCGGTATCTTTTTCGTTCGTCAGCTCCATGTAATCCAGATAATCTCTGCCATAGTCGACCGCCTGCTTCCAGCTCGACAGCGTAAGCAAAATATTCTTTATCCCCTCCACACATTTGATGACACTTGTGGCATATTTTACCACGCTGCCCACCGTAATCAATCCGGCGTATGCTTTCATGGCCGCATACAGATAAACCATGCCGCAGCTCACCATCGAGAACGTCGCCTCAAGCCCGCCCTGCTTCATTCTAGCCGCGCGGATTTTTTTCAGGAAACCCATAGACGCGTCCTCGTTTGCAAACATCCCTTCCTTTAACAGCTCCTGCTGATGAAAGATTCGCAAATCTTTGCCTGTCTCACTGCCAAATAAGATATGATGCAGAATGTAATTGCTAACCCGGCTGCTGTCCGCGTATCCGTCAAATAATTTCTTAGCCTGTTTATTCCAGTGATTACTATTTTTGTAGCTTGCATACGCGGCAAGTGCAATCACACCCGCAAGCACAATCGACAGCACCACATACAGCATCCCATCCCTGCCAGCTCCCCGCGTAAAGAGGGGAATTGCCACCGAAAAAGCCGTGACAACGCTGACCAGCCCTGTCAATCCCCGGTCCAGCGGCCAAATGATCATCCAGTACATGCCGCCGCGCACATTGACCACCTGTTCCTGCCTGCGCTTTTTCTCCTGTATCGCAGGATTTTCCAGATTTTCAAAGTCGATTGCCATACTCTGTTCATTCATGTCATAATTCTGCTTTTCCATGCAGTTTTCCACCTGGGCATTAAATGACTCTCTGAGCCATGCCTCCACAATCTGCAGCACCCCGTTTGCCACCAGACCTCCGGCCAGATAATAAAACAAATGTCCAAAATCCATGCCCGACATCAACCCGTCGATCAGCGTGCCCGACAGAATGATGAGCACATAGGGGCGAAAGCCCCCGACCAGTGAACAAAATACGCCTGTGACAATGGTTTTGGCATGGTTTTTGGCATACAGAGAGAATAACTTTTTCAATACCATAACATCTGACATTTGATGATTCTTATTCATTTTTTTTTACCTCCCATTTGATTTACGCCTCCATCGCCCTTAACCTGATCTTTTCCGCTTCCTGTTCTCTGTAATATTTGCTTTGCAGCTCAAAAAGTTCTGCGTATCTGCCGTTTCTTTCCATCAGCTCCTCATGCGTCCCGCTCTCTGTGATACACCCGTTCTCGAGAAGTATGATACGGTCACAGAACCTGGTAGAAGAAAGGCGGTGCGAAATATAGACCGAAGTCTTCCCTCGCGACGCCTCGCTGTATTTTAAATAGATCTCATTTTCCGCGATCGGGTCGAGCGCCGCCGTGGGTTCGTCTAAGATCAAAAGCGGCGCTTCCTTGTATAATGCCCGTGCAAACAAAAGCCGCTGTTTTTCGCCTCCCGAAAAGTCCACGGCATCTTCGTTGATCTCCCGAATCAGCATACTATCCCCCTTATCCTTGAGCTTTTGGTAACGCTCTAAGAAACCGGAGAGTACAAGCGTCTGCTGCAAACGCTTTTGATCTACCTCATCCTTTGGCACCGAGGCAATATTTTCATCAACGGTCAACGGCAGTAAGGTAAAGTCCTGAAACAGCACGGAAATTAGGCTATAGTATTGCTCCCTGTCAAAATCCTCAATATTTCTGCCGTTTAAAAGAATCTCTCCGCTCGTCGGTTTATAAAAACCGCAGATCAGCTTGACCAACGTCGTTTTTCCCGCACCGTTTAGGCCGATGAGCGCCAACTTTTCCCCCGCGGCAATCGTGAGGTTCATGTGCGAGATCACCGGCTTTGCTTTTTCGTCATAGGTAAAGCTCACATCCCTAAGTTCTAAGGTCACGGGCGCCCTCTTTATCTCATCCACCTCTTCTTCGGCCACACGTTTCCCCTCGTTTCTGTGCTCTTTCGTATCAAAATAATCCCGGATACTGCTGAATGTATTGCTGATAATACCAAACGACAGCGCCTCCCGCATCGCTAACAGCATTTGCTCCGCAAAGCTGTTGGCAAATCCAAAGAACAGGACAAATTGTGAAATGCTAAGCCTCCCGTTTGCCGTCAGATAAATAAGATATGTATAAACCAGCCCGTTTCGCAGAAAATCGAGCCCCGCATCGGCTACATTGCGCAGAAAATACCAGTTGTGCACCTTGCCGTACAGACGATTCATATCTGTCAGGTTATCCATATATTTTTTTGCCAGCCAGTCCTGCATGCGAAAAATGCGGATATCCTTGCCCGAAGCCGTCTCCATCGTTTGGTTCGTCAGATAATTGAGTTTCTTGGAATAATTGGATAAGTGTGGATGCTGCTCGCTGTGCTTTTGCCGTGCCAGCTTCAAAAACCAGATCTGTATGACTGCGCAGGGTATCGCCAGCACAATAATCCATATGCTCACTCTCGCTAAGAGTACCGCATAGACGGCAGCGGGAATCAGATAGTTAAGAAATGTTGAAAGACGAAGCGTGGCGTCGTCAATGCCTCTGCCCTGATAGATGGCTGTGTAAGAAGCGTTGGCCTGCGTCTGGAAGTTCTTCTCCTCGAGCACATCATAGTCCACTTTCATCTTTTTTTCCACATAGGGCTTAGAATAATGCGCCCGATATATGGTTCTGCTGTTTTCCATAAACGCCTGCGCCATATTCTGAAGCATTGTGCAAACCCACAGCGCAAGAATCAGCACGATCAAGGTAAAAAAATACCGCCGTATCCCCCAGCTGCTCTCGAGGCCGACCACGACGACCGACGGCAGAACATTCCCCAGGATACTAGCGGTTGTCCAAGGAATCAACGCCAGAAACCCCATCCAAAAAACCAAAGGTTCCTGGCGTCTTAAGTTGACATAATGATATTTTAGATTACTAAAAAAACTGTACCTGCCATTGGATTTTTCCATCCTAGCGCCATTGCTGAAAATCATAGGTTGCTCCTTTCTTTGTGTCAATTATTCTATGTGCTTCCACTCACATCTCCTCCCCATATGATTTTGTAATATAGCACGTTTTTATTTTCATTTCAACATTTTTTCCAATACATTAGTATACAAAATGCCGAATCTGTGATAGCGTCGACCCCATTTTTAAGAATTTCCTAGCCGCTTTCGCTTCGCAAGGCGATCCTAAATTCCAACACCTATCCGAATTTATTTTATCAAGTGCAAAGAAATTATTTCCTTCTTTCATGCGAAGTGCTATAATAAAATCATCGACAAACGACATTTGGAGGAGCATATGAAAACAACTAATTTGTTTTGGGCATGTAGTTTAGCCGTGTTAGGAATATGTACCATTATTCTTACAGGGACGAATCTTTTGCGTATTGAGCTGCCGGATTTTACTGTACGGGTCATCGGACTCATTGATTTAGCTGCATTGCCGGTCTTTGGATATGCAACAGTTAAGAAGCTTCAGAACAAGAAGTCATAAACTCCCATTTGCAAAATGTTGGACAACAAAATACGGTAGAAACGCCGTACATACAAAGCGGCACACTAGGACAGGAAATCAAGAAAAGGTTTCCTGTTTTTTGCGCCCATTTTGGATGTCTAGAAAAATTCTATCTATATCATAAACGTGGGGAGGATAAATAATTATAGGTTGTTAGCTGTTTTGCTTGATAGCATCAAAATGAATAAATATACATAGTTGTTCGATCGGAAGTGATATAAATTGTTTTTATTCACAGCGTATATGCGGCGTCTGGCCGGCAGCATAGCTGCAGGCGCTGCTTGTCTTTTGTCCCTCCGGAAAAACGTCAGGGGTTCTTGCATGCCGTTTGGGGCATCGGGTTGCGCGTCTTTTCAGTGTTGAACCACCTCGTAGTGTCTGTCCGTCCCGGTAAAG
>CAJTYI010000070.1 GCA_910584215.1 uncultured Roseburia sp.
CTTCGAGGAGGCATATCAGGTGATCAGTCAGTCCAGCGCGCTGCCGGCTGTCTGCGGCCGTGTCTGTCCGCAGGAAAGCCAGTGTGAGGGCAAATGTATCCGCGGTATCAAGAGTGAGCCGGTTGCCATCGGTAAATTGGAGCGGTTTGCGGCAGACTGGGCGAGAGAGAACGGAATCAAGCCCAAAAAAGCGGAAACGTTGAATGGACACAAGGTGGCGGTGATCGGCTCGGGGCCGGCTGGGCTTACCTGTGCCGGTGATCTGGCAAAGATGGGATATGATGTCACGATCTTTGAGGCATTGCACGAAGCCGGAGGTGTTTTAAGCTACGGGATACCGGAATTTCGTCTTCCCAAACAGGAGGTGGTCGCCGCCGAGGTGGAGAATGTAAAGTCCCTGGGCGTTAAGATCGAGACTAACGTTGTGATCGGTAAATCTGTGACGATTGACGAGCTGATGGAGCAGGAGGGCTTTGAGGCTGTATTTATCGGTTCCGGCGCGGGGCTTCCCAAGTTTATGGGCATACCAGGCGAGCAGGCGCTCGGCGTGTTTTCCGCCAACGAGTTTTTGACTAGGACCAATCTGATGAAGGCTTACCAGGAGGGTTACGATACGCCTGTACGCACCGGCAGGAAGGTCGTTGTGGTCGGCGGCGGCAACGTAGCCATGGATGCCGCGCGGACGGCAAAGCGCCTCGGAGCCGAAGTGCATATCGTATACCGCCGCAGCGAAGCGGAGCTTCCGGCGCGTGTGGAGGAGGTACATCACGCGAAAGAAGAGGGGATTATCTTTGATTTATTGCAGAATCCGGTCGAGATTCTCGTCGATGAGAGCGGTTCTGTAAGCGGGGTTCGGGTGATTAAAATGGAGCTCGGCGAGCCCGACGAATCAGGCAGGAGAAGTCCGGTGGAGATACCAGGGTCCGAGTACGAGATCGAGGCCGACACCGTTATCATGTCGCTGGGCACATCGCCGAATCCCTTGATTTCTTCCACCACCGAGGGACTTGACACCAACCGCAGAAAATGTATCGTGGCCGCTGAGGAGACGGGCGCGACCTCAAAAGCCGGCGTTTATGCCGGAGGAGACGCCGTGACAGGCGCAGCTACCGTTATTCTTGCCATGGGTGCCGGGAAAGCGGCAGCAAAGGGCATTGACGAGTATTTGAGTAAATAAGCTACCATTGAAGAAGATACAATAGTAACAGGGCAGCGCTGGCCGTTGCGGCTTTAGATCATTGGAGCGACACAAAAGGCTGTCGCATTAAGCAGAAGCATACCATAGAGAGCTTGTTTTCATTTGAAAACGACGGGATGGGTATGATTTCTGCTTAATGCGGCAGTTTTTTTGTGAGAAGGTAGAATTATTATTTGGCGATTATGCACAAAAACGGTTTGCATAAAATGTTACTATTGACAAAAATGATATTATTTGAAAGAAAATGAAAGAAAGTGATTGAAATGCGCGGGCATATCTGCTAAAATTCCATCATAAACAATCAAAATATTTCAAATTCAATTAAAAGGGAGGTGTAATATGCTGACAGAGGAGAGATATGCCATGATCCTGGAGACGGTGAATAAACAGAAAAGCGTTGGCCTTAATGAGCTGTGTACGCTGCTTCACACCTCGGAGTCAACGATTCGCAGAGATCTTGGCGTGCTGGCGGAAAAGGGAATGCTCACGAAAGTAAGGGGCGGGGCGCTGGCGCTCGACGATCATTTTGCAGTGGCCGAGCGCAATATTGAAGAAAAATCGGCGCTCTTTCAGGAAGAGAAAGAGGCAATCGCGCGATATGCGGCGTCGCTGCTTGACGACGGCGAGTTTGTGTTTATCGATGCGGGGACGACGACGGAGAAAATGATTGATTATATGCCGATGAAGCATATCACGTTTGTGACAAACGCCTTTGTACATGCAAAAAAGCTGGCGCAGAGAGGATTTAAGGTGTATCTTCCGGCCGGCGAGGTGAAGCTTTCCACGGAGGCGATCGTCGGGGCGGAGTGCCAGCTCAGTCTGCAAAATTACAATTTTACTAAATGCTTTGTCGGCGTCAACGGGATTTCCAGGGCCGGGGGATTTTCAACGCCGGACCCAAGAGAGGCCAGCGTGAAAAAGACGGTGATAAACCATAGCCATGCGGTCTATGTGCTGGCAGATCATTCAAAGTTTGATAAGGTTACGGCCGTGACATTTGCCCAGCTTCAAAGAGGGCAGATCATCACTGACAGAATCGAGGACAAAAAATATCACCAGGAGACATCGATCAAGGAGGTGTTGTAAGTAATGATCTATACGGTTACCTTTAATCCTGCCATTGACTATGTCGTGCACACAGGGGCTATGGCGCTCGGCAGTGTCAACCGCTTGGAGCGGGAGGAGATCTATTTTGGCGGAAAGGGCATCAATGTGTCGCTTGTTCTGCACGAGCTTGGCATCAAGTCGAGGGCGCTTGGCTTTCTGGCAGGTTTTACGGGAGATGCCATCGAGAGCGGGGTAGCCCGCAAAGGGATTGAGACAGATTTTGTGTTTTTGAGCGAGGGTTTTTCCAGAATCAACATTAAGATCAAATCCGGGCAGGAGACTGAGCTAAATGGCCAGGGGCCGGCGATCGGGGAGGAGGCGCTCTCGAAGCTTTTCCAAAAGTTAGACAGACTGGAGGATGGCGATGTCATCGTACTTGCCGGGAGCATACCGTCTTCCCTGCCTTCCGACATTTATGAGAACATATTAAAATATCTGGCGGGGAAGAAGATACGCGCCGTGGTGGATGCCACAAATGATTTGCTGATGAATGTATTAAAATACAGGCCGTTTTTGATTAAGCCCAACAACCATGAGCTCGGTGAAATGTTTGGCGTGACGCTTCGTTCCAAGGAAGAGATCGTGGCCTATGCGGCAAAGCTCAAAGAGATGGGCGCGCAAAACGTGCTTGTGTCGATGGCGGGCGACGGAGCGCTGCTGCTCGACGAATATGGAGAGACACATAGCTGCGGCGCATGCCAGGGAAGCTTGAAAAACTCAGTCGGCGCGGGAGATTCTATGGTGGCGGGTTTTCTGGCCGGCATAGAGACGGGAGATTATGCATACGCGCTCAAACTTGGCACGGCAGCCGGGGGGGCGACGGCATTTTCGGACGGTCTGGCGCAGCGTGAAACGATCGAGGGGCTGCTCAAGCAGCTCACAGGCAAGTGAAATCAAAAAAATATACAAGCGTATGATAGGGAGGGATAATATGCGTATTGTTGATCTGCTAAACAAAGAAAGCATCGCACTGCATGCGGCTCCGAAGAGCAAAATGGACGCGATCGACCAGTTGGTGCAGCTGCAGGCTGCGGGCGGAAAGATTGCCGACTTGCCGGAATACAAAAAGGGTATTCTCGCGCGGGAGGAGATGGGCTCTACCGCAGTCGGCGAGGGTATCGCCATTCCACATGCGAAAAGTGACGCAGTGACGGAACCGTCGCTGGCGGCGATGACAGTTCCGGGTGGCGTGGATTATGAAGCGCTCGATGAGGAACCGTCGAACCTGCTTTTTATGATTGCGGCGCCCAACGACGGTGACGTACATTTGGAGGTGTTGTCGCGATTGATGACGATTCTGATGGATGAAGCGTTTCGTGCAAAGCTGCTTGCGGCGGAGCGTGTGGAAGATTTCCTGCGAATTATCGATGACATGGAGAAACAAAAATACCCGGAAGAAAAGAGTGTGGAAGCAAAAGTCCAATCCGGTTTCAGAGTGCTCGCAGTGACCGCCTGTCCGACCGGTATTGCTCACACCTACATGGCGGCGGAGGCACTGGAGAAAGCGGGGGAGAAGCTTGGCATTTCGATCAAAGTGGAGACAAATGGTTCCGGCGGAGCCAAAAACATACTCACACAGGCGGAGATCGACGCGTGTGACGGCATTATCGTCGCGGCGGATAAGAGTGTGGAAATGTCAAGATTTGACGGCAAACGGGTAATTAAGACAAAAGT
The DNA here is from genome assembly GCA_910584215.1 of uncultured Roseburia sp. Classification (GTDB taxonomy): domain Bacteria; phylum Bacillota; class Clostridia; order Lachnospirales; family Lachnospiraceae; genus Roseburia. The sequence continues at coordinate 3,980 of CAJTYI010000070.1, forward strand.
GTCAGACGGCATTAAGATTCCGGAAGAGCTGATTCAAAAGATTGCGGCAAAAGACGCGCCGGTTTATCACCATGCAGGCGCAAAGGCGGACGAAGATACGGCAGATGGCGAAAGCTTTGGCCGAAAACTCTATAAACATCTGATGAACGGCGTCTCTAACATGCTGCCGTTCACCGTTGCAGGGGGCATTTTTATCGCGCTGGCATTTTTGATTGACAGTGTTGCGGGGGCGCCCCATGACGCGGGATTTGGCACGCACACGGCAGTTGCGGCGTTTTTTAAGACCATCGGCGGCTATGCGTTCAACTTTATGATACCGGTGCTGGCCGGGTATATCGGCAAGAGTATCGCCGACCGTCCAGGTTTTCTCGTGGGTATGGTGGGCGGTTATCTGGCGACGACGGGCGCGACCTTTGCAAATGTCGGCGGTGAAGTGCCGTCGGGCTTTCTCGGCGCTTTGTTGGCAGGCTTTGCGGGCGGTTTTCTCATGCTGATGATCGAAAAACTCTGCGATAAGATGCCGAAGTCTTTAAACGGTATTAAGCCGGTGCTCATATATCCTCTCGCGGGGCTTGCTATTATTGCGGTGATTATGTGTGCGATCAATCCGTTTATGGGCATGATTAATACGGGACTCGCTGACTTCTTGAGCAGTATGGGCGGTAAGAGCAAGATCGTTCTTGGCTGTATCCTTGGCGCGATGATGTCGGTGGATATGGGAGGTCCGTTCAACAAAGCGGCGTATGTTTTCGGCTCTGCTGCCATCGCGTCCGGCAACTACGATATCATGGCGGCAGTGATGATCGGCGGCATGGTTCCGCCGATTGCGATAGCGCTCTCGACCACATTTTTTAAAGACCGCTGGACGGAGGAGGAGCGCAAAAACGGCGCGGTCAATTATATTATGGGACTTAGCTTTATCACCGAGGGAGCCATTCCCTACGCGGCCTCAGACCCGCTTCGCGTGATACCTGCCTGTATGATCGGAGCCGCCGTAGCAGGCGGATTGTCGATGACCTTTGGCTGTACGCTGATGGCGCCGCACGGAGGAATCTTTGTCTTAGCGGTGGTAGGGCATTGGCCGATGTATCTGCTTTCTCTGGCAGTTGGTTCCCTGGTGGGGATGCTGCTACTCACCGTATTCAAGAAAATTAAAAAATAAAATCAGGAAATCATAAAGAACCATGATTTATGCCTGCGGTTGTGTTCACACAGACGCGGGGGCACAAAATGGTGCACAATAAATAGTAAAGATATCATAGAGAAAGGATAGGAGGAAATAAATATGGTAGCAAAAAAAGTGACAGTGGTAAACGAGCAGGGACTTCACATGAGACCGGCAGGAATTTTGGCAAAGGCAGTGGCAGCGCACAAAGAGTGCAAAACGACGCTGCATGTAAACGGCAAAGAGGTAAACGCAAAAGCGGTGATGCAGATCATGTCTGCCGGCATCAAGTGCGGCATGGAAGTGGAGATTGTCTGTGAGGGGGAAATGGAGCAGGCAGTTCTCGATGAAATTGCCGGGATGTTTGCGGAGGGCTTTGGAGAATAGACGTCTTGTCCCAAACGGTATCGCAAGAACAGAGAACAGGGAGGCTGCGGTCACAACGACCGGCAGCCTCCCTGTTCTCTGTATTTCAGCCTGTTCTCTTTCACTGGGCGAACTGACACAAGAGGTCGGCAGCCTTCCTGTTCTCTGTATTTCAGCCTGTTCTTTGCAGGCGGACTGCTTGTACCCTGTATGTGCGGCTCCCCCGCTCGGTGGGCCGCAACTGCAATATTTGTTAAAACTTGATTTTATAAATCTATCAACCGAGGAGACAGCGTATCAATTTATCGTTATCTTCTTTTGACATAAAGCAGAAGCGGATGAATTTATTGTCCAGAAATGGAAAGGTCGAACAGTCGCGAATCATCATCTTCTGACGTATCGCCCGGTCAAAGAGCTCCGATGAAGTTAAGTTATCATTTAATATATGGGCCAGCATGAAATTCCCGTGGGGCTTGTATACCTTAAAATCGGGGTGAGACGCAAATAAGTCGTAGATTCTCGTTCGTTCTGTGGAAATCAGAGATTTGGTGGCGTCGATATAGGCGGTGTCCGCAAACATGGTCTCCCCGGCAACCACGGCGAGAGAATTGATGGTCCACGGGTTTTTGCGCGTGTTGATAGATTTTATTAAATCGCGATTTCCTGTAATCGCGTAGCCCAGGCGCAGACCCGGCGCTGCAAAAAATTTGGAAGTGCCGCGCAGGATGATGATATTGTTGTAATAGTTGGAGAGAGAGACCGCGGAGATCTCCCGCTGATTGTCCGCAAATTCGACATAGGTCTCGTCCACCATCACATAGATGTCGTACTGTTTGCAGGCGTCCAAAATTTGGCGCATTTCTTTTTTGTTGATGCAGGAAGAGGTGGGGTTATTGGGGTTGCACAGGACCAAAAGGTCAATACGTTCATTTAGATTGGAAAGAAAATCTGTTACGTTCAGTCGAAAGTCGTCCTCCTCGCGCAGCGGATAGTAGAGCGTGCTGCCGCCGCCCAGAGCGATCTCGCGCTCGTACTCGGAGTAGGTGGGGCCGATGACGAGCGCTTTTTGGGGATGTTCGATCTGAATGAAAAGCGAGATCAGTTCCGTGGAGCCGTTGCCGACGATCACATTTTCATAGTCGGTATCGCAGTACGCGGCGATGCGCTTGCGCAGAGAAGTATATTCGCGGTCCGGGTATGTGGTGATCGCGTCGATTTGGCTGGCAAGAGCCTCACGAAGCATGGGAGAGACGCCCAGGGGGTTGACATTTGCGGAGAAGCTTACAATTTCCTCCTTGCGAATATGGTAAATTTGTTCTATCGTCTCCAAATCACTGCCGTGAAAATGGTCTTTGTGTTTTAGCATTGATTAGTCCTCCATTTTAGTTTATAATTTATTATAACTATTGCTTACGAAAAATCAACAGAAGTGATTAAAAAGCAGCAAAAAAGAAAAAGCAGGTGTAGATTTTGCGAAAAACAATACAGCAGCTTGCAGTCGGAAAATTTGAATATCAAAGGCCAGAGGTCACGTTTCAGACACAGCGCGTGGAGATTGTGTTAAACGGTGTCAGGGATTACGCGGGAGAGTTTCAATTGACCGGAACCGGCAATGTGCCGATGCGGGGTCTGGTACATACCTCTTCCTGGCGCATGGAATGTCTCACCCCGCATCTCGAGGGCGCTCATGCCGTGGTTCGTTATCAGTTTCACAGTAACGGGCTTGCCGTGGGGGACGTAGTCAAAGGAGAGTTTTACTTCTTATTAAATCAGGAAGAATATGCACTCCCCTTTGTCGTGTCCGTCGTCTCCGTTTGTGCGGATACGAGCGTCGGCAAGGTGGCCAATTTATATGATTTTGTCCGATTGGCAAAAGAAGATATGCGCGAGGCAGTGCGTCTTTTCTATTCACCCAATTTTAAAAATATATTGCAGAAAGAAGAGAGCAGAATCACGCTCTTGTATGACGGCCTCTGCCGGGAGCCGGCCACAGCTCAAAAAATCGAAGAATTTTTGATTGGCTGTGACAAAAAGCAGCCCGTCATCCTCTCACTCGAAAAACAGCGCGAAGTGTTTGCGGGGCTTCTTGTGAGCCGCAAAGAGCAGCTGGAGTTAAGGCGCAGTGAATGGGGTTATCTCGATATCAAGGTGGAGTCGGACGCCCCCTTTTTAGTGCCGTCGAAAAAACATCTGCGCGCTGAGGATTTTATGGGCAGTGTGTGCATGTTTGAATATTATATTGAAGCGGAGCGGCTTCATGCGGGCAATAATTATGGCAGGCTTTATTTCCGCTATTACGGTGAACAGGTGGTGTACGAGGTCTGCGCGACACAAAAGGACCATGTGCGGGCGGACAGGCTCTCTGCGCATCAGCAAAAACGGGAAGCGCACATGCGCCTGGCGCAGCTTTATATTGATTACCGTCTCAACAAAATCGTGACAGGTATCTGGGTTGGCCGTTCAGTAGAAGATCTGAACCATTTGATCTCCCTCGACGAGGACAATGATTTTTATGCGCTGATGAAAGCGCAGGCATTTATCATCAACAACCAGCGGCAGGAAGCAGAGTGGATCATGCAGGAATATAAGCGCAGCCAGCCGGCAAGAGATGTGCCGCTGTGGGGGTATTATCTTTATTTGTGTACGCTGATGGACCGGGATGCGATTTTTGTCGAGCATATGACAGAGGAGATCGAAGCGCTGTTTCTATGCCATCCCAAGAGCTCGCTGCTGTTTTGGATTCTTCTCTTTTTGCGTGAGGAGTATGACTTAAAGCCCTCGATGAAGCTTCGCGCCATTGAAGTATGGACTGCCGAAGGCTGTAAAAGTCCTTATTTTTATGTGGAGGCCTATTATATTTACCAGAAAGAACCTTATCTGTTGGGGAAACTGGGGACATACGAGCGGGAAATATTAAACTGGGCCGCAAAGCATGGAGCGCTGTCGCAGAGTGTTGCGGAGCAGGTGTGCGGGCTGGTTGCCGGCGTGCGCGAATTTAACAAAGATATCTACCGCATTTTAAAAGCCTGCTATGAGGTGTATAACCATACGGAGATGCTTAGCGCCATCTGCGGTTATCTGATCAAGGGGCAGTGTTACGGGCAGGAATACCGCGTCTGGTATGAGGCCGGCATACGCGCGGAGCTGCATATGACGGGACTCTACGAGGCGTACCTTATGTCTCTTAGCAGCCGTGAGGTCGGGAGCGTGCCCCGTATGCTGCAAATGTATTTTCAGTATGACAGTGCGCTGCCAGCCAAACAAAAGGCGGTACTCTATGTAAACATCATTGCGCAGCGGGAGAAAGACCCTGAGATTTACCAAAATTATAAAAACAGTATCGAGCAGTTTGCCATGGAGCAGATTCTAGCTGGCCATGTGGATGACAATCTGGCAGTGATTTACCAACAGATGATCCGCAGCGGGTTCTTGAACGATGAGCTGGCGGAGGGGCTCTCAAAAATCCTGTTTACCTGGAAACTCACTTGCAGCAATCCCGCCGTCTCGCGGGCGCTCATTCTCACGCCGTGGCAGAAAGAACCCAAGGTGGTGAGCCTTAACGATCAGACGGCGTACTTTCAGGCGTACACCGATGAGTTTGAGGTGATTCTTTTGGATAACCAGGGCAATCATTATGCTGGCGGTATCCCGTATCAGGTACAGCAGCTACTGCATCCGGCCGGGTGTATCAGCCGCTGTCTGGAGCTGGCGCCATTAAATATCGATTATATTTTTTACTGGCTGCTGTCCAAAAGAAATAATCTGGAGTTTGTGATGACGGACAGGCAGACCGTCATGCGCTTTTTGGCCGCGGACGCCACCGGGGAGAGGTTTCGCGCCGATCTGCTGCTGCAGATCATTCTTTTGTGTCATACCCATGGGATTGTGCGCGACATGAAGCAGTATATCGAGATGCTTGACTTTTCACAGATAGGCGCCGCAAATCGGCGTAAAGCCATCGCCATTGCGCAGGAGTGCGGCAAGGACGAGCTTGCTTATCGTATGGTGCGGGAGTACGGCTATGATTTTATGCCGCTTCCAGTGCTTGAGACGATCTGCATTTTTGCGATCACAGAGGCAGATTATGAGGAAGATGATTTTTTGACGGATTTTGCCGCCTGCCTGTTTGCGGCAGGCAGTAAAAATGAAACGCTTCTCACCTATCTAAGCCGCTATTATCAGGGGGCGACACATACCATGGCGGCCGTATGGAAAGCGGCGGAGGAGCAGCTATTAGATACATTTGATTTGGAGGAGCGTATTCTGACGCAGCTTTTGTTTACCACGGACTATACGGTTTATGCCGAGGAGATTTTTGACAGCTACTGTTCGAGAGGCAAAAACGAGATGGTAGCCATGGCGTATCTGACCTGGTTTTCCAATCAATATTTAATCCGGGACGCGGTGATACCCGCACATGTGATGGGACAAATCTACGAGGCTGTGAGCCAGGGAAAACTGCTAAATGATACCTGCCGGCTCGGGCTCTTAAAGCATTTTTCAGAAAAACCGCCGGAGACGGAGCGGCAGGCACAGGTTTTGGCGCAGCTTTTTTCCACTTTTGCCATTGGGGGCATGTATTTTGCCTTTTATCAGAAGTTCCCGGTGCGGCTGTTGGAAAAATACCATTTGCACGACAGGGATTTTGTGGAATATCACACGAAGCCCGCCAGGCGGGTGCGCATCACCTGGCGCAGAGAGGGCGGAGAGTTTTTGACCGAAGAGATGACGGAGATGTACGACGGCATATTTGTAAAAGATTTCACCTTGTTTTTGGGGGAGCGTGTGCAGTACTATATAACGGAGGATGTCGGGGGCCGCGAGGAGACGACGGAGAGCGGATGCCTGGTAAAGAAGCGGGTGAGGCCGGAAGCGCTGCGGGGCAGATACGGCGTATTGTCTGTGGCAGACGAAGCGTTTGCCCATGGAAATTATGAGAAACTTATGCAGCAGGTGAAGAAATACAGGCGTATGGAGGAAGTGACGAGCCGGTTGTTTCATCTGCAATGAGGGAGGATATGGTTGCTGTGAGCGATATGTTTGCCGCGGACAGTGACGAACGGAGGCCAGTGATGGAACAGCATTTTTATCTGGGAATTGACATCGATGAAAACAATGCGATCGTCAGTTTTTATCAGTTGAGTAAAAAAGAGCCTGAGACCGTGAGTACGGTGGCCGGCAGCGAGCGTTTTTTGATTCCGCTTTGTATCGCCCAAAAAGCGGGAACTTCGCAGTGGTGCATCGGGGAGGAAGCGACAGCGACCGTTAAAGAGGGCAGCGCTGCGGCGGCAGACCATCTTTTGCAGCGGGCAATCAATGGGGAGACAGCGGAGATCGGAGGCGAGAGCTATTCCTACAGAGAGCTTTTGTGCCTGTTTATCAAAAAAATGATGTTTCTGGCGGGGAGTCTGCAAAAGCCCGTTGTTCCTGATCTGCTGGTGTTCTCGCTGGAATCATTGAGCAGGGAAAAATCAGAGATGTTTCTGTCCATGGCGCCGCAGCTGGGCCTTGAGAGAGGGCAGATTACGCTGATGGACAGGAAAGAGAGCTTCTATTATTTTGTGTATTCGCAGAAGGAAGAGTTACATTTACATGATGTGTGTCTGTTTGACTACCGGGGCAGGACTTTAATCTGCCGCCGGATGGAGTGCAACCGGACTACCGTGCCTAAACTGGTGACGCTGCTTGAGGAGGTGGTGCAGCTGGAAGCGCCGCTGACGGACGAACTGTTTTTAAAGATCGCACAGACTGTATCCAAGGGCAGGGCAGTATCGACTACTTATCTGGTAGGAGATGGCTTTGACGAGGGATGGATGAAAGAATCTTTGAAATATCTCTGCCGTATCAGCCGGGTGTTTGTCGGGAAAAATCTTTACTCTAAAGGAACCTGTTATGGCGCCGCTGTGAGGGCAAAGACCGCATACTGGCCGTTTATCTACATGGGCGCCTCCGAGATGAAGATGAATGTCAGCATCCGAGTGCAGAACAAGGGAAAACAGGAGTTTTTTACCTTGATTAACGCCGGGGATAACTGGTTTGAAAAAGTGGGAGAGTGTGAAGTGATATTAAACGGTACGCCGGAGGTCGATTTTTGGCTGCAGGCGCCCGATCACGGGGAGGCGCAGGTCGAAAAGCTCGAGCTTTCCAATTTCCCGGAGCGTCCCGAGAAAGTTACAAGACTTCGGATTGTAGCCAAGCCTCTCTCGGATACACAGGTGAAAGTGACCTTGAAGGATATGGGATTTGGAGAGTTATTTAAGAGTACGGACAGGGTGTGGGAACACACAATGTCTTTGTGAATCGTGGGGGCATACAATGGGAGAATTGATTTTGTGCAATCAGATGCTGGCCGCAATGCCTTACTATTTTGAGGAAGTATCGCTGAATATTTATTCTTTGGAGGAGCTCAGCTATTTTATTGAGCACAACGTCTGTCTGATCACAGAGGAATTTATGAGCGACGAGCTTTGCGGCTGGATTGCGGAACAGTTAAAACAGGAGGAGCTTGCCAAAAGGCTGCGGGAGGTCCGAGAGGGCAGTGGAAAACTGGCAGAATATGTGGACTGCCTGTTGAAAGAGGCGGGATATTGCAGTTCCAAGAGCCGCGCCGCGATCGTGGCGGGACTGCGGGAGATGGAGCAAAAGCCGTTCTATGAACGGATTAAGATAAGGGCGGACCGCTATGTGGAAAACAAAAAGTATGTGAGCGGCATGTATGAATATCTGCGTCTACTGCAAATGAAAGAGCTGCAGGGACACCCCAAAGAGGCGGGGCTGATCTGGCATAACCTGGGCACGGTCTATGCGCATTTGTTTTTGTTTGCGGAGGCGATAGAATGTTTCCAGAACGCGTTTCGTCTGAGCGGCAGGCAGGAGTCGCTAGAGTCGGCGCTCTATGCCAAGGCATGTCTGGAGGAAAGTGGGCGGCCTCTGGAGAAGCCGCAGACAGCTTCACTTTTAGAGCAGTACAAGGAGGTGCTGGGCGATGAGCGTTTGATTCATTTTGAAGAAAACATCAAAGCTCTGGCGCATAGCGCCGGACAGGCCAAGGCCGCGGTGTGGATGAAGCAGAATCTTCTATACTGGCAGGAGGATTACCGCAGACAGTGTTTGTGATGCCAAAACAGGAACAAGGTGGAATTTCCCACGGATTATATTGCCGCTTGCGCGGCGGAATGAGAGGATAACATGGGTTTATTTCGGGGCAGGTGGAAGAAGAAAGAGCAGCAGTTGGATGAGCGTTTCGGCACGGCCGGTGCGGTCGTGATGACGGAAAAGGATGCGAAAAATGCCAATAAAGTCGAACAGTATGTGGTGGAGCGATTAGAGCAGATCATAGAGCTGGCAAGGGAGGTGGAGGAAGAAAAGAGCGAGTACAAAAAGATCAATTCTTACCTCAATGATGTACAGATTCTGGAGAATCTTTCGGAGGAGGAGAAGAAAAAGGTGACTGAGACCGCCGTAAATGTGGTACAGCTCAATACGGCGCGCAATGACTTCCTAAATTCCACCCGTAAACTTACGGATGTGCAGTTTGCGCAGCTCGAGAGCCAGAAGGACGATATTCCTGCGGCGATCAAGCGCCTGGCGGCGAATGAAGTCTATCGAGACACGTTAAAAAAGGATATGAATTATCTCGAGCGGGAAAAAGCGGAGTGGACACTGCACCGGGAGTATCTAAGCAGCCATAAGCGCAATCTCAAAAATCTGGTCTATATTTGTTTTGGCCTGGCGGCGACGGTGGCTGTCACGTTACTGCTGCTGCAGTTTGTCTTTCGCATGGACACCTACAATGCGTGGATTGTGCTGGCGATTATCACGGTTGTTGTGGTCTGCTGTGTGCTGTTTAAGGTACAAAATGACGATTCCGATGTTATCATTGCGGAAAAAAATATGAACCGTGCGATTGTTTTGCAAAATAAAGTCAAAATAAAATATGTCAATATCGCCAACGCCATCGACTATGCCTGTGAAAAGTATCACACGAGAAACGCCAAAGAATTGAACCAGCTTTGGGAATATTATTTGGAGGCGGTCAAAGAGCGCGAGAAATATCAGAGAACCAGCGAAGATCTGGAATACTTTAACGGCCGTCTGGTGCGGATGCTGGCTCAGTTTAAACTCTACGATCCCCAGATCTGGATCTCTCAGGTGATGGCGCTGATCGAGCCCAAAGAGATGGTGGAGATCAAGCATGATTTGATTGCCAGGCGGCAAAAGCTTAGGGACCGCTTGAAATTTAACCTTGTCAACATACGGCAGATGGAGCGTGAGGCAGAGCTGGCGATCGCCAAAGTGACCGATACGCGCATGAAACCGCAGCTGCAGGAGATCTTGCAGTCCATTCACAAATTGAGTAAGATAATATAGAGAAACTATAATCTTGTCATGAATGTAGAAAAGTAAAATGTAAGAAACTACAGTCTATTGACGGATGTAGAAAAATAAAGAATGTAGAAAATAAAAAGGCAGAACCTACAGTCTATTCACGAATGTAGAAAAATAATATAGTGGAAATGCTCCTTTCTAGCAAGTCACGCATAAATTGATAGTGTGATGGTTAAGGAAAGGAGCATTTTTAGTGCGAAATTATAATAGAATGATGCAGCCGTCCAATACCTGCGGCTGCGAGCAGAAATTTTTTTCTCAGACAGAACAATTTCCGGTAGCTATGGCCTATGTGCCCTGGCAGGAATTTAAAAATATGTATGAGCCGGACAGAGCGCTTCAGGCGGGAACAATCTTCCCGGAACTGGACCTTCCATTCTGGGCAGGAAGGGGGAATTGTAGAAGATGATGACGAATCAGATGAGCAGAAAAGAATTGCTGCAGTGGATTAACTTGGTAAGTTTTGTAGTGGTGGATATGACGTTGTATTTGGACAGTCATCCGCACGATGAGGCGGCGTGCGAGATTTTCCAGAAATATCTGGATATGCGCATGTGCGCGATGAGAGATTATGCACAAAAATATGGTCCGTTGACAGTGGATACGGCGACTGCATCCAGTCTGTGGTGCTGGGATGATCAGCCATTGCCGTGGGAAGGAGGATGCCAGTAATGTGGAATTATGAAAAGAGACTGGAATACCCGGTGAATATTACCAGACCGAATGCGAAGATCGCACAGGTCATTATGAGCCAGTACGGTGGGCGGTTGTGCAGGAGTTGATAAAACAAGATGCCGTTATTTCACTAGCTTTAGATAGAAATCAAAGCTGGTATTTTTGCGGTCAAATACGATCTTGTCTACAATGCCGCGCATGGCCCGCGCCTTTTTTGAGAAATCAGAGGTCTCGTTTTTGATCGTGCATAGCGCTTCCCGCACGTTAGCAATCATGCGTGCATCGTCTGCCCTGGTGGCGTCGCCGCGTGTTAAGGCACTGATCTCGGCCTCAATGCGGGTGCGTTCGGCATTGATCTGTAAGCGGTTTTTCCGGTATTCCTCCAGGGAATCAATCTCATTTAAGTAGGCGTCTTTCGCACGTTTCTCACGATCGTTTAAGTGGGAGAGCATACGAAGCAGCTCTGCTTTTTTGTCGGATGCGGCGGGGGATGTGTGCACGATCTGATAGGGGATACGGTCAGAAATCAAAAGGCGCTCTATGCCCGCTATCACATTCGCCTCGAGTGAAGCGATGCCGATGTAGTGAGATTCGCGGCAGAGACCCTTTTGGTAAGCCCAGCAGTTCATGCCGCGGCTTTTTATGCCTCCGGTGTTGGCGAGCGTTTTTCCGCAGGCGGAGCAGACGATCAGGCCCGACAGCCAGTGTTTATAGCTGCCGCTGTCGTTCATGCGGCGGCCGTTGCGAAGATTGGTGCTGTCAAATTCTTGCAGTTTTTTCTTTATCAGATCATACGTTTCCATAGAATAGAGGGGGTCCCACTTGCCGTCTGCATATATGACTGATTCTGAAGACTTTAACACGCGATTTCTGCCGCTGTAATTCCAGCGGTTTTTTCCAGCGTAAAACGGGTTGGAGAGTATGTAGCGGACGGCTCTCGCATCAAAGAGGTTTCCGTGCTTGGAGCGGTATCCCATAGCGTTTAGATGCAGCGCGATAGCGCGCGGCGTCATGTTTTCGTCTAAAAAACTTTTCACAATATACGTTACGATCGGCAGTGTGTCAGGGTCTTTCTTTGGGGGCAGTCCGTTTCCCGCAGCCTTATAGCCGAGGGGAGGAGCCGACTGGTACTTGCCGCGCATGGCATTTTCCGTCATGCCGCGCACGACCTCGCCGGAGAGGCGGATGGAGTAGTATTCGTCCATCCACTCGATGATTCGTTCAATCAGGCTGCCAAACGGGCCGTCGATCAACGGCTCGGACACACTCAAGACGTCTACCTTGTTTTTTTGCAGCAGGGATTTGTATACAATACTTTCCTCCTGGTTGCGGGCAAAACGTGAAAACTTCCAGACGATAATGCAGTCGATCGGATGCTCTTTGGATTTGGCCAGTCCAATAAGCTGCTGGAACGCAGGCCGCTTTTGGGCTTTCCGTCCAGAAATGCCGTCGTCGCGAAAGATGTATTCATCTGGAATAGCAATGTGATTCTTTTGTGCAAACGCTTTTCCCTCGCGGATTTGTGCATCGGGGGAGAGTTCTTCCTGCTTGTCGGTTGATACGCGTATGTAGAGGGCACCGATTTTCATAAGAGTTTTCTCCAACTTAACAGTATAGAATAGACAAAAGTTTTAACTGGTTACGCAACATTACTTTCTGGTTCAATATTTATCAAGTATACTTAAAATATTGCTGGAATATGCACGCATTTTATTTTAAGACCAATGATCCCATTGACATTTTTCGAGTATATTCCCTAAAAGTGGCAGCTTCTTTTACTTTATGTGGCTTTTATTCTATAGGTTATTAGCCTGGAAACTTTGTACCATATATAATGAATAAATATACAAAATGCCCCTTATCGGAAGTGATATACTTTATATTCGCAGTATATGGAAGCGGCGTCCAGCAGACATCTAACTGCAGGCGCTCTTGTTTTTGCCCGAACCTCCAAAACGCCGGGGTACTAGCGCATGCCTTTGGGGCATCCAGTGATGATACACGT
>CAJTYI010000071.1 GCA_910584215.1 uncultured Roseburia sp.
GTATCATAGCTGGATGCCCCAAAAGCACGCGCTAAGTACCTCGGTATTTGTGATATTGAAGAAAAAAGCAGAAACTGCGGCACCAAAGAGACGATGAATGCCGCTTTCACTCATAGAAAAAGTTACTTATTTTGATAGAATAAATATGCATCCACTATTCGTAGTTATTCATCCAAATAACTTGATTAATAACCTATAGGTTATTCGCCCGGTTGAACAATAACCTGACTTTACATTCATGTGAACTTCATGTAAAATTACTTTTGTCCTGTCATGACAGGGCATGACAGGGCATGGAGTGGAAGATATCGGGAGGATTCCAAGCATATTTTGGGAGGTTTGCAATGATCGCGAGCGAAGATCTTTTAAGTCTAAATTTCTATAAAAAAGAGCAGTTTACGGGCAGCTACCGCGGTATGCGCTACTGTATCAAAAAAGTGAAGGAAGAGGAGACAGATTTGTTTCGTGTCACGTTCTGGCCTGGTCCCTACTGCTTTGATGCCGCGGACGAATCCACAAAAACTTCCGCCGTCTTTGCGTTTACGGAGGAGGGGAAACAGCAGGCAGCCGACTATCTGAACGAACAATGGCAGCAAAAAAAAGATTTATTTTCACAGTGTGCCTATTACTGATAGACGCAGGAAATGACAGCTGCAAAACATATATTGACGATGCCTGTCATCTTCCCTATAATAGAATTAGCACATCATAAAGGAGGGCTACATTTATGACAGACAAACAATTTATAATCTCAATCGGACGTGAATTTGCCAGCGGAGGACACGAGATCGCGGCAGAGCTGGCCAAACGTTTTTCGCTCCCCCTCTATGATTACAATATTATCAGTGAGATTGCAGGCGAAAATCATTCCGATCCCAAGACACTTGAGCGCTATGACGAGGTGCCCAGAAAGCGCGCCATCACCAAGACCGTGCGCGGCCACAGCAGTTCTATGGCAGAAAACGTCGCGCAGATTCAGTTTGATTATCTGAAAAATAAGGCGGCATCTGGAGAATCATTCGTGGTGGTAGGACGCTGTTCCGAGGAGATCCTCAAAGAATACGACGGGTTGATCCCGATCTTCATTCTCGCGGATATGGATGTCAAAATCAAGCGCATCGCAGAGTACACCGGCATGACAGAGGCGGAGGCCGAATCCTTTATCAAAAAGCATGGCCGGAAGAGAACGGCGTACCACAACTACTTCTGCAAATTAAAATGGGCCGATTCCAGAAATTACGACATCTGTATCAACAGCAGCCGTCTGGGTATCACGGGCACCACAGACTTTTTAGAAAATTATATCAAAACCCGGATTGGCCGGTAGGCGGCAGTACCCTCTTCTATTTCTCTAGCAGCACATAAGTTATTATATCATAGTACTTCATAGGTTTTACCATTTCACAGCGATACCATTTTTGCTGTGATATAAAAATCCCGACAGTGCAGCAATATCTGTCTTGCGACAAATATTTGCCACACCGCCGGGATTTCTTGTCCTCTCCCTGCTTGGCACACTCAAAAACTTCTTATCCTCTCCCTGCTTGGCGCACTCAAAACTGTAACCGCCTGCTGTTTGGCGTATGGAGATCTCTTGTGATTAACTGTTTGCTCTGCTCAATCTTGTTACCAGCGCCTGTGCCGTCGCCTGGTAATTGTCGCCGGTTCCGGGTGCACTGTCGGTTCCGGTATAAAGACTGTTCAACATAAAACCAAAGATATCCCAGTTTGATTCTTCGTTATAATGAATCCCATCCGTCATCCAATATCCCTTATTCATCAAATAATCATGGCTGTTGATATACTGAACGCCGCTCACGGTCTGCAGCCGCTGGTTAAAGGAGTCGATCGCTCCGTTGCTGTATTCCGGGTCGGCTTTTCCCATCGTCGGATTGACCGACACCAGCTTTAGATTCATCGTGGTGGCCAAATCGTTGTATGTGCTGATATATTTATCTACGTTTTCCATATCGTTGACACCCAAGGCACTGATCACCACCCAGTTTTTAATCTCCGTGTGGTTCTTTTGAATCGCCTGTATCTGAGACAGACCATTCGTTACCATCCAGTCATAGCCGATTCCGGGACAGCAAACAACAAAAAAATTAGGTGTCCCTTCTATATTACAGTCCTCATTCATCAGATAGATTCTGGAATCTCCCATAAATATGTATCCCGTTTCATACAGATAGACCGGCTCCTGTTCTGCCTCGTAAAAACTGGCACCGGTGTAGGGCGAATACTTGACTGCGCCGTCTTCCTGGGCCATAGTCTCAGTCTCCTGTTCTCCCTGCAGCATCTGCGTCATATAACGATACCGTTCCTCCATTTTTTTTGCCAGAGCGCTCTCTTTGGCCTGTTCCACCCTGTCATACACCGAATCCATAATACCCGCGATCTTCTGCTGTCCCGCCTCATTTGTTTTAAGCAGCTGCAACCCCGTGATCACCAGCAAAAACACCACAGCGGTTATTGCCGCCCGTTTTATCAACCCCATACTTGTTCTCCAACTCTTTTCCGATCATTCTCTGTTTATAAAGTAACAACTCTTCATGACTATTTTGTGAACATTCTGCACATTTTTTGTTACAATCACTATAACAAAGAATCATGAAAAATTCATGACAGAAAAATGTACTCCTATCATTTGCGCTGCAAGAAATCTTTCATGAAAACGTCAAAATGGCCGGAAATACTTGATTTTCTAAGAAAATCTAATATTTACAGCCATAAAAAATGCGGGCAACAGGACTTGAACCTGCACGGTCTCCCACTAGAACCTAAATCTAGCGCGTCTGCCAATTCCGCCATGCCCGCTAAAAAACACAGCCCGTCAAGGCCATGTTTTATTATATCTTTATGTATCAAAAATTGCAAGTGTTTTTAATCATCCAGTTTCAAATAGCGCTTCCAGATTTTGTTCTCCCCGCAGACATGCTTCGTACCGTCTTCTTCCTTGATGATATAATCGTTTTCACCGATAAAAATGCGTCCTCTTTTTCCCATGATATAAGGACAGACAATCGTGCCATCCTCCCGCTCGACCTTTACCAGAAAATCCGTCACAATCCACGCTTTGGTGACAACATCAAACCACGGCTCAAAGCCATCCTCCATACCTTTGCCGATCTCATATTTTTCCACATCGGCAATCAACTCGACTCTCTTACATTTCATCGCACGCCCTCCTCTCTGCCAGTTACGATTCCCTTTGAAGCTCTCCAAAAGGTGACCTTATTATAACACATATTCACATGGAATGGTATATATTTTTACGGGACAGGAATGTTTACCACCCACGGATGCGGTTCTTTCATGCCCCACGTGAGAAGTTCTTTCATCTGACCGTCATAGTCCCCGGCAGGCACATACTTTAACAGGATTGTTTTCAGATAAGACGCCCTGTCATCCCCGGCAGCCATCTCCTCCTTCTTCTCCGCTAGGAGCTGCCGCAATTCATCCGGCTTGATATCCGCCGGGATATCGAAACCGCAGAGCCCGGCAAGCAGGCCCGCCCCGTAATAGTATTCATATAAGCCGGTGATGGCCGACTTTTGCATATTGCATTTTATAATCACGCTCTGGCGTGCGATTGACGTTACCAAATCCTCGCTTCCTCTCTATGACACATCAAAGCTGTTGATAAAATAATAGGCCGAACCGATCGCCTTACCCAGAGCCATACCGTACAACACCCACGCAAGGCCAATCTTAATCTTAAATCGGCGGAACATGATAGGAAACGTGTTGAGAATCTCCGCCAGCGCAACGGAGATGCAGCCCACAAAGATGCCTGCGGAAATGCCAAACAGCGCTAAAATCACGGAGCCGAACGGCAATGTAAACTGCAAAAACACGGAGTACAGATTGCCGACAATCCCTCCCAAGATAATGGCATTCTCAAACCACAGCATGTGATTGGCTCCATGACACTTCGCCGCCATGCGGGGCGTAATGCCAATCACCATCAAAAAAGCAAAGGTTCCGGCAGATACCGCGCTTCCAAACATCAGTCCCAACAGCGCCAGCAGAATATGACTACTTAACATCGATACTGTGCCCCTTTCTCCCCGCGTTTTCTATGAACGTAGTATCCACATCCTGTTCATATTTGCGCATCTGCACTTGCAGTGGGGTTGGGTCCGGCGTAATCTTTTTCTTGCCGACATGGTTAAAAAATACGGTGATTCCGATGGCAAGTCCTATACTGTAGCAGATTTCAAGCTCCCCCACTCCGTCCGGGGCGCTTCCGAGCGCCTGCGTATAGAGTTTTTCAAACACATCCGTGATGCCGATATCGTTGTTAAACGCCATGATTGTAAATGCAGCGCCAAAAAATGTGATCACACAGAGCAGCGCCACAAGCGGATACTCCCACCAGTTGGTCTTTGCTTCATTGGGATCAAACTCCAACACAAAATCGCTCTCTCCCTCGTTGACAACCAAAACGGCAGGGTAGTCCTCATGAATCAACTCCACGATTTTTAAGACAGAAAATACCACCTGCTGCTTTTTGGGCTTCTTATCGCCTATTCCGTCCGCAAAAGAGTAGATTCTCTTCTGTTTCAACTGACGGACGATGGAGGCATCACTGCTCTCCATAGTCGCCACATCCTCCAGGGTCACATGCCGGTCTTTCGCCAGAACATTTTGCGGTATCTTTATATAGACAATTTCCTGCTGTCCCATATGCCCTTCACACATCCCTTCTGTCTGTTTATGCCGTCCACACAGTGTTTTACCAGCGTAGCCTCCTCCGGTGTGCCTCCTGACTTTTGATATTTCATCCAAATGAAAATACCCAGCACAACCATCAGAATGACAACGCCGATCAAACATGCGCGATATTTTTTCTCACTCATACCCATCCTACCTTTCTTGAAAATTGCTATTGGTAGTATGAGGACAAAAGGGCTTTTCTATACGAAAAAGCATATGTTTTTCACAAATTGCTCCAAGTACAACGAATATTTATGAACTGACACCTTGAAATGAATGATTCGTTGTACTAGTTATTCGATCTGCGCGACGCGCGCTTCCAGGATCGCATCGTTTAACTGCAGCATCTTGGCGTCGAGCATCGACACAATGCTCGAACACTCCCGCAGATCGCGGCTGATGTACTCCGGCGCATTTCCTTCAAATTTATAGTAAATTTTATGCTCCAGGCTGGCCCAAAAATCCATGGCCATAGTGCGAATCTGTATCTCGACCTTGGTATCAATGACGCGGTCCGTCAGAAAGATCGGCACTGTCACCAGCATATGATAGCTCTTATAGCCGCTTTCCTTGGGATGTTTTATATAATCTTTGATGGAAATCACTTTGAGATCATTCTGCTTTCCGATCATCTCCGCCAAACGGTAGATATCGGACGTAAACGAGCATACGATGCGAATACCGGCAATATCGTTGACATAGGTTATCATATTGCCGATCGTGGACTCGTACCCCCGCCGCCTCAATTTTTTGACAATGCTCTCCGGTGATTTCACCCTGGACTTAACGTACTCAATCGGATTGTATTGATGTACCTGCTGAAATTCATCGTTTAAGATCTCAACCTTGGTTCCCACTTCTTTCAGCGCGGAGCGGTACAAAAAAATAGCCGTATTCCAACTATCAATCCCCTCATTGAGCCTTAATGGTTCCCTCATCCAAATCCCTCCAAAATAATATCCCCCCAGTAAATGTTTCATTCTTTTATATTATATCATATTTTTATCCGGCGTGCACATTTCTCACAAAATTTTCGTAATATTTAAAATAATTTTATTTATTTTAACATTTCAAAATGAAATCTTAATCTTCTTCTATCACATGAAGTTCCAGAAAATCAAACGGAATCGTCTCCATGAAGCTGTCCTGTCGAAATCTCGTCTTTGCATGGCGCTTAAACTCTGCGATATTGGCGTCGAGCCATATGGGCTGCGCTAAATCGAACGCGTATGCGGCCTGCTCCACAGCACGGAATATTTTATGTGTTCTTGTATCCTTGCCGTCATCCACCACAGTCATATCCCGCAGCAGATGATTATCTTTCATCATCTTAAACCAAATTTTCATATGCCCCTCCACGCCGCGTCTTTTGTGAAAACACGACCAGAAATCCGCGCAGGCGATTTCTCATCTGCAATCTGTCTGCCTTTTTTGTCTTAACACTTCATACATCAACAGTGACGCGGAAATCGCCGCGTTTAAGGACTCCACCTGCCCCTCCATAGGAATCTTAATGCGCACATCCGCGAGGTTTGACAACTCCTCCGTCAATCCGCTGCCCTCATTGCCGATCATAAACGCAGTTCCCCCCCTGGTGTAATCGGGGGCATCATAGGATACCGCCCCCGCAAGGTGCGCCGCACACAAAGTAATCTGCCGCTGCTTTAACCGCGAAAGTACCCCCGGCAGATCTTCCGTGACGTAGTAGGGAACGCGATAGATACTGCCCATCGTCGAGCGGATGGTTTTCGGCGAAAACAGATCCACGGTGGTATGGTTCATCAATATCCCCGTGATGCCTGCCCCCTCGCCGGTGCGCAGCATTGTCCCCAGATTGCCGGGGTCTTGTATGCTCTCCAGCGCCAGCAGAAGCGTCCGCTTATCCCTTAACAGCGCATCCAGCGGGTAGACCGGCATCTTTACCAGCGCCAAGACGCCCTGCGGCGTCCTGGTTTCGGCAACGGCATCGAACACCCCATCCGACACTACCTCGCAATCGTATAATTCGCGCAGATTGTTTGCCTCCGCGCTCCCAAGTACGCGCTCTGCCAGATACACCTTCTGTACCCAGCCCTCCGGCGCCTCCTTAATCATTTTTATGCCCTCCACGACAAAGACACCCTGTTTTTTGCGCTCCCTCGCTTTTCTCAGCAATAAGGAAATATTCTTTATCTGACGGCTGTTGCTGCTGGTAATCATATGTTTTCCCCATAAAAAGAATTACTTTGTAATTATTTGCAAGTTGCTCCGCAACTTGAGAATCGATGCGTCTGACGACGCAGTTTTATAAAGTAAAAAAGAATAGCCGCCACACCTCATACTATCTCTCCTTCGTGCAACGGCTATTCTGGTTTCAAGTCTATTTACAAAGACAGATTTACGCTGATCTGATACTGGTACTCGGAAATCTCTTTGGACATCGAAAGCGCCTCGTCGATATCAAAGTCGACAAAATCCCCATGACGGTAACCAACCACACGGTTGCTCTTGCCCTGGCAAAGTAAATCAACCGCCAAGGCCCCCATCGTGGAAGCGTACACACGGTCTTTACAGGTTGGGCTTCCTCCGCGCTGCATGTGTCCTAAGATCGTCGCGCGCGTCTCAACGCCGGTAGCCGCCTCGATACGTTTTGCCATACTCGCCGAATGACCGATTCCCTCTGCATTGATTATAATATGATGCTGTTTTCCGTGTTTTCTGTTTTCAATGATATGATTGACAATCTTCTGCTCGTCGTAGTCGTAGCGCTCCGGAAGAAGAATGTCCTCCGCCCCGTTGGCGATGCCGCACCAGAGTGCAATATAGCCAGCTCCGCGCCCCATCACCTCGATGATACTGCACCGCTCGTGTGAGGTGGAGGTATCGCGCACCTTGTCGATCGCTTCCATGGCAGTATTTACCGCCGTGTCAAACCCGATCGTGTACTCGGTACAAGCGATATCCAGGTCTATCGTGCCCGGAAGTCCAATCGTGCTCACGCCAAGGGCCGCCAATTTCTGTGCCCCGCGGAAAGAACCGTCTCCTCCAATGACAATGACACCGTCAATCCCGTGCTTTTTACATATCTCGGCGCCTTTCTTCTGTCCTTCTTCCGTCGTAAACTCTTTACAGCGCGCCGTCTGTAAGATCGTACCGCCGCGCTGAATGATATCGGAGACATCTTTAGCCACCATCTCCTCAATCTCCTCCTGCAAAAGTCCTGCATAACCGCGCTTAATACCAACGACTTTCTTCCCCTGCGCCGCCGCCTCACGCACCACTGCACGGATTGCTGCATTCATTCCGGGCGCATCACCGCCGCTTGTCAAAACACCGATTGTGTTAATCTCTTTTGCCATTTATCGTTTCCTCCTACAAAGCCCATTCATATAATTACCATTTTAATCTCTTTAATGATTCTTTTCAATGTTCTTTTCTACAACTTTTACGTTATTTTTCCCCAAAAAGTTAGTTAAAATGTTGACAATCTCCGGCTGTATCTGTATGTTGTACTGATTTCCCAGACGCTTCATGGCTTTCTCCGCCGCAAGATAAATCACCACACTGTCGGCGCCGTCGGAATCATGCAGCAGCTCAAAAAGCTTCGTCTCTTTTTGCTCATAGGCGCCGCGGTCGGCAAATTGCAGCCATAGCTCACTCTTAGCCTCGGCAAACGAATAGACCGCCTCGCAGACCAGTCTGCCGTTTTTGTCATCCTCCACATCCGCCTTGCCTCTGATAAATACTTTTTCGTCGTCCCTAAGCAGCGTCTGATAGCGCTCGTACTGGCTTGGAAAAACAATGATCTCCAGCGTGCCAAACAAATCTTCGATGGTGAGATACGCCATTGTCTTATTGGTCCTGGTAAATTTAACTTTCTTCTCGGCGATCATTCCTCCGACCGTCACATGCGCTCCGTCCGCAATGCGCGTCCTGCCGGTATCCTCGTCCATCATAAAGTCGGTGGTGACGGCGTTTGTGTTTTTCCGCCATTTATCCTCATAGTCTTCCAGCGGATGGCCGCTCAGATAGATCCCCAAAACTTCTTTCTCGAAGCCCAGTTTTTCCTCCTTGCCAAATTCGCCGACAGACGGATACTGCACATCAAAACTTTTCTTTTCTTCCTCGCAGACAAAATCAAACAGCGTCATCTGCCCCGCCAAATTCTTCTTTCTCTCATTGGTCAGCTGATCGAGCATCACCAGATATGTGAGCAGCATCTGCTTTCTCGTGCCGTCCAGACTGTCGCAGGCGCCAGACTTAATTAGATTTTCGAGCGCCTTTTTATTGACCTCTTTGTCACAGACACGCTCCAACAGATTGCGCAGCGTGGGAAAGATACCGTTCTCGTCCCGCTCCCTAAGGATGGTATCGACGACATTGCGCCCCAGGCTCTTAATGGCGTAGAGCCCGTAGCGTATCGCCCCGTCCTCTGTCGTAAACACGCCCTCCCCGGCATTGACATCCGGCGAAAGAACCTTGATGCCCATCTCACGGCAGGTATAGATATAACCGTATACTTTATGCGGCTGGTCGATCACAGAGGTCATCAGCGCCGCCATAAACTCCACCGGATAATAGTATTTTAAATAGGCCGTCTGGTAGGCCACCACGGCGTAAGCAGCCGCGTGAGATTTATTGAACGCATATTTTGCAAAATCGACCATCGAATCATAGATTTGATTGGCCGCCGCCTCGCTGATTCCGTTTTTGATACATCCGGCGATATTTTGTTCCTCGTTGCCGTAGACGAAGTTCTGCCGCTCGGCGTCAATGATATACTGTTTCTTTTTGCTCATGGCACGGCGGATATTGTCCGCCTGCCCCATCGTATAGCCCGCCAGATTCTGCACGATCTGCATCACCTGCTCCTGATAGACGATGCAGCCATATGTCGGCTCTAGGATCGGAATCAACTCCGGACAGACGTAGGTCGCACTCTGCGGCTCGTTTTTGCCTTTGATGTATTTGGGTATAAAATCCATGGGACCGGGCCGGTAGAGGGAGATGCCGGCGATCACATCCTCTAAGCTCTGCGGCTTCAACTCTTTCATAAAGCTCTTCATACCGCCGCTCTCAAGCTGGAAGATACCGTCACATTTGCCGGTCCCGATGGAATCTAACACTTTCTTATCATGGTAATCGATGGCGTCCACATCAATCGAACGGCCGTGATTTTTTTGTACCAGTTCTACCGCGTCCTTGATCACCGTCAGTGTCCGAAGTCCCAGGAAATCCATCTTTAAGAGTCCCAATTCCTCGATCGTAGTCATGACAAACTGCGTGGTGATCGTCCCGTCGGAAGCGCGCGAGAGCGGCACATACTCATCCATGGCCTCCTGGGAAATCACCACGCCCGCGGCGTGCATGGAAGTGTGGCGCGGCAGCCCCTCCAAACGTTTTGACATATCAATCAACCGCTTTACCTGCTCATCCGTCTCATACATGGCGCGCAGCTCCGCGTTGATCTGCAGCGCCCGATCGATGGTGATATTGAGTTCAAAAGGGATGGCTTTTGCAATCATATCGCAGAACGCATACGGCAGGTCCATGACACGGCCGACATCCCGGATTACGCCCTTAGCGGCGAGTGTTCCAAATGTGATAATCTGCGTCACACAATCTTTGCCGTACTTTTCCACGACGTAATTGATGACCTCGCCGCGGCGCTCATAGCAAAAATCAATGTCGATATCGGGCATCGTGACGCGCTCAGGATTTAAGAAACGCTCAAACAGCAGATTATATTTGACGGGGTCGATGTTGGTAATCCCCATGGTATAGGAGGCCAGGCTGCCCGCGGCGCTGCCCCGCCCGGGTCCTACCGGAATATCGTGCACCCTGGCAAAATTGATAAAATCCCACACGATCAGAAAATAATCGACATATCCCATTTTTTGAATCACCGACAGCTCATAGTCAAGCTGCGGCAGGTGTTTCTCATGCGTGTCGGGGTAACGCCTCACAAGCCCTTCATGGCATAATTTATTGAGGTATTCCCACGCCGTGAATCCGTCCGGAACATCAAACCTTGGCAGCTTCGTCACGCCAAACTCGATCTCCACCTCACAGCGCTCTGCAATCTTTTGGGTATTTTCGAGCGCCTGCGGGGCAAACGGAAATAATCGCCGCATTTCTTCCTCGGATTTGACAAAATACTGCCCGCCCTCATAGCGCATCCGATTTTCATCGGACAATTTTTTTCCGGTCTGCAAACAAAGCAAGATATCGTGCGGTTCCACGTCGTCGGCGTATGTATAGTGCACATCATTTGTGGCGACGAGCTCTATGCCAAGCTCCTCGCTCATGCGCAGCAGCCCGGAATTGACCGTGCGCTGCTCCGGTATCCCGTGGTCCTGCATTTCGAGAAAGAAATTGCCCCTGCCAAAACATGTCTCATACCTGAGCGCCGCGCGTTTGGCTTCCTCATACATGCCCTTGGTGAGATAGCGCTGTACTTCTCCCGCCAGGCAGGCGCTTAAAGCAATGAGACCTTCGTGGTACGTCTCTAACAGTTCCATATCCACGCGCGGTTTATAGTAGTATCCTTCCACAAATCCTTTGGATACCAGCTTCATGAGGTTACTGTAACCGGTATTATTTTCCGCGAGCAGTACCAGATGGTAATAGCGGTCGTCGCCGGTCGCCGTCTCTCTGTCAAAGCGTGACCCCGGCGCCACATAGACTTCACATCCTAAGATCGGTCGTATCCCCTGTGCTTTCGCCTCCTTATAAAAATCTATCACACCGTACATCACACCGTGGTCAGTGATGGCGGCGCTGTCCATGCCAAGTTCCTTCACACGGGCGACATATTCTTTTATTTTGTTGGAACCATCCAAAAGACTGTATTCCGTGTGTACATGCAGGTGGGCAAAAGCCATGGGGCACCTCCTTTGTAATTATTTAAATCTGTTTTAACTTTTCTATTCCCGTTTGAAGTTCATCATGTTCTAACTCCATGATTTTTCCCTCATCGGCCCGTCTCGCAAACGACGGATCAAGCGGCAGCTTTCCGAATACCGGCAGTCCCAGCTCCGACGCTACCTCCTCCACATGGCTCTCGCCAAAAAGCCGCATCTCTTTTCCGCAGTCGGGACACTTCAAATAACTGAAGTTTTCCACCAGGCCAAGCACCGGCACATGCATCATCTCTGCCATGTTGTAGGCTTTTTTTACGATCATCTGTACGAGTTCCTGCGGCGAGGTCACAATCACAACCCCGTCCACCGGCAGTGACTGAAATACCGTGAGCGGGACGTCCCCGGTCCCTGGCGGCATATCGACAAACAGATAATCCAGGTCTCCCCACACGGTCTCATTCCAAAACTGCTTGACAACACCGGCGATCACCGGGCCGCGCCAGATCACAGGCGCCTCCTCGTCATCGAGCAGCAGATTGACGGAAACGATCTTCACACCGTTTTCGGCTTCCATCGGCACCATACCGCCCTCGCCTCCGTGCAGCTGTCCGTGCACGCCAAAAATCTTGGGTATCGACGGGCCCGTGACGTCCGCGTCCATAACACCTACGCGGTAACCCGCTTTTGCCATAGCGCAGGCGAGCGAACCTGTGACAAATGATTTGCCGACGCCGCCTTTTCCACTGACAATACCAATCACTTTCTTAATATGTGAAAACTCATTCATCGGCTCTTTTCCAATTCCGTTTCCTTTTCCCTTTTTGTTGCTCGGACAGCCCTCGCAGCTCTCCTTGCTGCAGGTGGATGCTCCGCTGCAATTACTATTTTCTGGCATAATTTCCCTCTTTTCTATCTTACTGGCGTTCTATCTTTTCGTCCAAATAAATGCCTACAGATTTCTCAAGTGTTTGCTGCAAACACTTGAGAAATCGTTTGCATCAGACAAATAGAGCAGCATAAACAAATTTCGTCTATACTGCTCTATTATAACAGATTCTTTTAAAAATTAAACATTTTCCTTCTTTTTTTCCCGGAAAACATGTAACCTACCAGCCTTTGGCTTCACAGTGAAGAAAACATCGATAGGTTTATTTCGCCATCTCTTCCTTCAACGCTGCAGTCAATGCCGGAACAATCTTGTTCAAGTCTCCGACTAAACCGTAATCTGCCACATCAAAGATCGGAGCGTCCTCGTCTTTGTTGATGGCAACGATCAGGTCAGCATCTTCCATACCGGCAACGTGCTGAATCGCGCCGGAAATACCGATTGCAAAATAAATCTGCGGGCGAACCGTTTTTCCGGTCTGTCCAACCTGTAAATCAACCGGCTGCCAGCCATTCTCAACCACGGCACGGGAGCAGCTCACAGTTCCGCCGAGTACTTCTGCCAAATCATCTAACAATTTAAAATTCTCTTTGGAGCCGACGCCACGTCCGCCGGATACCAGAATTTTTGCTTCCATGATATTGGCAGTATTTTTTACCGCCTTAACGATATTGAGAATCTCAACATAACGGTTGTTCTCCTCAAATCCCGGGTTAAACTCAACAAGGTTCGCTTTTGCGCCTGCGATCGGAGCGATTTTCTGCATAACACCCGGACGAACGGTTGCCATCTGCGGACGATTATCCGGGCAGGCGATCGTTGCGATCGTGTTGCCGCCAAATGCCGGACGTGTCATCAGAAGCTGGTTATGTTTCTGCTCATCCTCTTTGCCCGGCGCTGCCACCAGTGGAAAATCACCGATCTCAAGAGAGGTACAGTCAGCGGTAAGACCGGTCTTCACTCTCGCGGAAACAGTAGGACCAAGGTCGCGACCAATCGCGGTTGCGCCGACTAACACGATATCCGGTTTGTACTCGTTGATGACAGAGGATAACGCATGAGCATATGGC
Organism: uncultured Roseburia sp.; assembly: GCA_910584215.1. Taxonomy (GTDB): domain Bacteria; phylum Bacillota; class Clostridia; order Lachnospirales; family Lachnospiraceae; genus Roseburia. The sequence continues at coordinate 13,518 of CAJTYI010000071.1, forward strand.
TCTGTTCTGTACTCTTTCAATGCCGGGTCGTCGACCACAATCACTTTATCTGCACCGTACTCTGCCAACTGATCAGCCAGCTCCTTGACACCGGAACCAATCAATACAGCCGTCACGTCAGTATCCAAATCTTTTGCTAAGTCTTTACCTTTTCCGAGCAGCTCAAATGCAACGCCGTCTAATACGTTATCTACCTGCTGTGCAAAGACAAATACTCCCTTATATTCTTCTAAAGCCATTTTTTTCACCACTTTTCCTTATATTTTATTAGATAATGTGTTTCTCTTTAAACTTGCCAATCAGATAATCGACTGCCTCTGTCGGGTCAAGGTTTACTTTCTCTCCCGCACCTTTCGCCACCTTATCGGATGCTTTCGCAATCTTAGTCGGAGAACCCTTTAAACCAAGATCGGAGTCGTCGACATCCTTCAAATCGTTTCTGCCCCATACTGTAACTTCTTTATCGCATGCATCAAAAATGCCGCCCGGCGTCATATAACGAGGTACATTCAACTCAGAAAGAGCGGTAATCAGGCAGGGCATCTTCGCTTTCAGCTCGTGATATCTGTCTTCATACTGACGTTTTACAACCACGGAATCTCCCTCTACCTTGATATCGGCTGCGTAGGAGATAACCGGAAGTCCAAGGTGCTCTGCGATCTGCGGTCCCACCTGCGCGGTATCGCCGTCGATTGCCTGACGTCCTGTGATAATCAAATCATACTCTAAATTGCGAAGAGCTCCGGCGATCGTAGTGGAGGTAGCCCATGTATCAGCTCCGCCGAGCACTCTGTCGGTCACGAGAACAGCCTCGTCGGCTCCCATTGCCATCGCCTCGCGAAGCACTGCGTCCGCCTTTGGAAGTCCCATGGTGAGTACCGTTACTTTTGCGCCTGTCTCATCTTTAATTCTAAGTGCAGCCTCAAGACCAGCTTTGTCATCTGGATTCATGATAGCAAGCATTGCCGCTCGATCAAGTGTTCCGTCCGGGTTAAACTTAACGCCGCCCTTGGTATCCGGAACCTGTTTAATACATACTACGATATTCATGTATTTTTCACTCCTTATGTTATAATTATTTGACTATTTCAGTAACGCACCCGAGATTACCATGCGCTGAACTTCGCTGGTTCCCTCGTAAATCTCAGTAATCTTCGCATCACGCATCATACGCTCTACGTCATACTCTCTGATATATCCGTATCCGCCGAACAGCTGCACTACTTCCGTAGTAACTGCCATTGCAGTCTCTGCGGCAAACAGTTTTGCCTTTGCAGCCTCAACCGAATATACTTTCTGTGTCGCTTTTGCCATAGCCGCTTTGTATACAAGAAGCTGTGCCGCCTCAATCCTTGCAGCCATATCCGCCAGTTTAAACTGTGTATTCTGCTGCTGCGCGATCGAACGTCCGAACTGCTTTCTCTCTTTTGTGTAGGCGATTACTCTGTCCAAAGCGCCCTCTGCGATGCCGAGCGCCTGTGAAGCGATACCGATACGTCCGCCGTCTAAGGTGTGCATTGCGATCGGGAAACCTTTTCCCTCAGCTCCCAGCAGGTTCTCTTTGGGAATTCTGCAATCTTCAAAAATCAGCTCATAGGTAGAAGAACCGCGGATACCCATCTTCTTCTCTTTTGTTCCGAACGAGAAGCCCGGCGCTCCCTTATCTACGATAAATGCGGAAAAGTTTTTCTTTTTTCTGCCTCTTCTGTCCTCTGTGACGCTGGTGATCGCAATTACGATATAGACATCTGCGACTTTACCGTTTGTGATAAAGCACTTGGAGCCGTTTAACACCCACTCGTCACCATCGAGCACTGCTTTTGTCTGCGCGCCCTGCGCATCTGTACCAGCGCCCGGCTCTGTCAGCGCGAAAGCGCCGATCTTCTCACCGGAAGCAAGCGCGGTCACATATTTCTGTTTCTGCTCCTCAGTACCGTATGTCATAATCGGGTCGATACACAAAGAGGTGTGCGCGGATACGACAACACCTGTCGTAGCACAAACTTTGGATAACTCCTCCACACACATCACATATGTAAGCGGGTCACAGCCCTGTCCGCCGTACTCTTTGGGTACGGGGATTCCCATAAAGCCGTATTTCTGCATTTTTTTCACGGTCTCCATCGGGAACTCTTCTGTCTCATCTACTTCCTGGGCTAAAGGCTTTACCTCTGTCTCGGCAAACTCGCGGAACAGAGCACGGGCCATTTCATGTTTCTTGTCTAAAGTGAAATCCATGATATAAATTCCTCCATAAATTTAATTTTTACTGAGCGTCAACCGGTGTCTTTGTGCGATCTGCATTATATACATAGAAACCTTTTCCGCTCTTCGCGCCGAGATTACCACCGCGAACCATTTTGCGGATCAGCGGGCAGGCGCGATACTTGCTGTCGCCAGTCTCTTTGTAGAGTACATCCATGATTGCAAGGCAGATATCAAGGCCGATGAAATCTCCCAGCTCAAGCGGCCCCATCGGATGATTGGCACCAAGCTTCATAGCAGCATCGATACCGGCGATATCGGAAACACCTTCCATTTTGATAAAAGCAGCTTCATTGATCATCGGAATTAAGATGCGGTTTACAACAAATCCTGCCGCCTCGTTTACCTGTACCGGCGTCTTGCCGATCTCCTCAGATATTTTCTTGATCGCAGCCACTGTTTCATCCGGTGTGTTCACTCCCGCAATCACCTCGATCAGCTTCATGCGGTCTGCCGGATTAAAGAAATGCATACCTACCATTGGACG
>CAJTYI010000072.1 GCA_910584215.1 uncultured Roseburia sp.
CGTTAGTACCCCGGCGTTTTGGAGGTTTGGGCAAAAACAAGAGCACCTGCAGTCAGGATGCCGGCTGGACGCCGCTTCCATATACTGAGAATAAAAAGTATATCACTTCCGATAAAATCAATTTGCACATTTATTCATTTACATAGTATTAAGCTTCCAAACTCATCCTACACTTTAAAGCGGTATCCCACGCCCCAGATCGTCTCAATATATTGAGGTTTATTCGTATTCATCTCAATCTTCTCGCGAATTTTCTTAATATGCACCGTGACTGTTGCGATATCCCCCACCGACTCCATATCCCATATTTCCCGGAACAGCTCTTCCTTGGTGAACACATGGTTAGGGTTCTCCGCGAGGAACGTCAACAGGTCAAACTCTTTGGTGGTAAACTGTTTCTCCTCGCCGTTAATCCAGACGCGCCGCGCCGTTTTATCAATGCGGATGCCCCGTATCTCGACCATATCGTTTTCCGGCGTATTGCTCGCAATCAGGCGCTCGTAACGGGCGAGATGCGCTTTGACACGCGCCACCATCTCACTGGGTGAAAACGGCTTGGTGATGTAGTCATCCGCACCAAGCCCTAAGCCCCTGATTTTGTCGATATCGTCTTTTTTGGCGGAAACCATCAAAATCGGGGTGTTTTTTTCTTCCCGAATCTGACGGCAGATTTCAAAACCGTCGACGCCCGGCAGCATCAGATCGAGAATAAACATATCGAACTCTTCCTCCAACGCGCGCTTTAATCCTACAATGCCGTCATTCTCGATCTCCACCTCAAAACCGCTCAATTCGAGATAATCTTTTTCCAAATCTGCTATCGCAATCTCATCCTCAACAATCAATACTTTGCTCATTGATAACCTCCTGATATTTTCTGATCACAAAATACATCACAGTACCGATCGACTCCTTGCTGGTCGCCCAAATCTTACCGCCGTGATCTTCTATAATTTTCTTCACAATGGAGAGCCCGATACCGCTTCCTCCGGTGGCGGAATTGCGGGCAGCGTCCGCCCGATAAAACCGCTCAAAGATATAAGGCAGATCCTGGGCTGCGATACCGCTCCCATTGTCTTCAATCTCCACCTGGATAAAATCTCCCACATCTTTGATACGGATATTGATAAAACCGCTCTGCTTGTTCAGATACTTGATGGAATTACCGATGATATTGTGAATCACCCGCCGAAGCTGCTCCGGGTCCGCGATAATCTGCACCTGATCGTCAACATAATTATAATACCCAAGCCCAATGTTTTTGGACTCGAGGTCAAGACCAATCTCCTCCACACAATCGTTAAAATAATCGGTAACATTGATGCGCGCAAAATTGTACGGAATCCGGTTGGTGTCAATCTTCGCGTAAAGCGTCAATTCATTGATCAACGTATCCATCTCATTCGCCTTGTTATAGATCGTGCGGATATATTTTTCCTGCTTCTCCGGTGTGTCCGCCACACCGTCGATCAGCCCCTCCGCATACCCTTTGAGCGCGGTAATCGGCGTCTTGAGATCGTGTGCAATATTGTTAATCAACGCCTTATTTTCCCACTCGCCGGATATCTTTTCCTCGGCGCTCTCTTTGAGCCGCTGCCGCATCTCCTCAAAATTGCGGCACAGTTCGCCGATCTCATCTTCACTGTCCACCTCAAGCGTAAAATCGAGATTGCCCTCTTTTATGTTCTGCGCCGCAATTTGCAGCTTTTTGATCGGATTGAGCAGGCTCGTGTAAATCCAGACGGAAAGCATACACGCCGTCAAAAGTAATATCACCACGACCGCGATCAGCACATCCATCAACAGATACTTAATCTCCGGCACATTTCTTTCCAAAATGCCGTACGTCTGTTGAATCGTGCGCACCTGAATTTTAAAAAAGACCGTAAGCACAATCATGGCAAGCAGTATCGGTGCAAAGATACTGATACAAAATGAAATGAGGAGTTTGTTTCTAAATTTCATCAAAATACCTCTCGCCTGCTCTTACAGGCGCCCATACAAAAAATAGCGGAAACCATTCCTACACAAAATCCACAATCCCAAAAGAAATAGGAGCCGCACATATGTGACAACTCCTATTATACCACGAAAGGCGACAAAACCTATGCCTTTTCCATAAAATTATCTAAAGTTTTTATAAATACTTTTTGAGCGCATCGGCCTTGTCAACCGCCTCCCACGGAAGCTCTAAGTCGGTGCGGCCAAAGTGTCCGTACGCCGCGGTCTGCTTGTAGATCGGCCTGCGCAAATCGAGCATTTTGATGATACCGGCCGGTCTCAAATCAAAATTCTCACGGATGATATCGACCAGCTTTTCGTCGGAAATCTTACCGGTACCGAATGTATCTACCATCACGGAGGTAGGCTGGGCAACGCCGATGGCATAGGAAAGCTGAATTTCGCACTTGTCCGCCAGCCCGGCCGCCACTATGTTCTTAGCCACATAACGCGCCGCATAAGCCGCGGAACGGTCTACTTTTGTGCAGTCCTTTCCGGAAAAAGCGCCGCCGCCGTGACGTGCATATCCGCCGTAAGTGTCAACGATAATTTTCCTTCCGGTCAGTCCCGCGTCTCCGTGCGGTCCGCCGATGACAAATCGACCGGTCGGATTGATAAAGAACTTGGTGTCCGCATCCACCATCTCACCCGGTAAAATGGGATCAAACACATATTTTTTAATGTCCGCATGAATCTGCTCCTGCGTCACGTCAGGGTCATGCTGGGTCGAACACACGACTGCTTCTAAGCGCACCGGCTTATCATTTTCATCGTACTCCACCGACACCTGCGTCTTGCCATCCGGGCGCAGATAGGACAATGTACCGTCTTTTCTAACCTTCGTCAACTGTAATGCCAGCTTATGTGCCAGTGAGATCGGATATGGCATATACTCTGCCGTCTCGTTGGTGGCATAACCAAACATCATGCCCTGATCTCCGGCGCCGATCGCCTCGAGCTGCTCATCAGTCATCTTATTCTCTCTCGCCTCAAGCGCCTTGTCCACTCCCATGGCGATATCCGGCGACTGCTGGTCGAGCGCCACCATAACGGCGCAGGTATTGCCGTCGAAACCGGTCTTTGCATCATTGTAACCGATTTCATTGACTGTCTGTCTCACAAGCGCCGGAATATCCAGCTGTGCTTTCGTCGTAATCTCGCCCGTCACCAGCACAAATCCAGTACAGCTTGCAGTCTCACAGGCAACACGGCTCATTGGGTCTGCCGCCATGCAGGCATCCAAAATCGCATCCGACACTGCGTCGCAGACTTTGTCGGGATGTCCCTCCGTCACAGATTCCGAGGTAAATAATCTTTTTTCCATTGTAATCTCCATTTCTACGTTATCGTCAGGTCTCTCCTCTGCACCGGATAACGTGCGGCTGCAGGGTACCGGGTACTCCTCCGGTATCGGTCGCAGATTTTCTTATAAGAAAGGTTCTCTTTCATCCTGGAAAGCCTTTATCTTTAAGGCCGCAGCGCAGCCAAGTCTCTCCCCCAAATGAAATGAAAAAATCCACTTGCGAATAACAAGTGGACGGATAGATATACTCTGTATACATTTACCAAATCCTCTTATTGTTCAAACATCCATGCTTTCTACCGAAGTAAAACAGCATATACAGACTGCTCGCTCAGGTTGGCACCTTCCAAAAAGGGGTTGCCGTGACTTCTCAGATCCTTTGTATCTCCATCACCTCTGAATAAGAAAATTCTGTTCGCTATGCAATTGTCTACACAAAGACATTACACCCAAACGGCAATTCTGTCAAGCTTTTTATTGACTTTTATTTTGCATAGTTCTATAATATACATTGGTAAATCTGATTGCATTTTAGAAAGAGGATGTCTAAATATGAGAACAGTAAATACGAATGAATTGCATATAGGCATGATAACTGCTGAGGACATTTTGTCAGAGACCGGACAGCAGATCATCGATAAGGGAACCGTGCTGACAAAACGCCTTATCATGCGCCTGACCTTTTACAAGATTCCTAGTATTACCGTAGAAGATGAGCAGGTAGAGGGACAGGTACTGACAGCGCCGGAAACCAAAACTGTCAATGTCACTTACTCTCAAAAATTGAAATCTTCTCAAGAATTCCAATCTTTTCAGATAGACCATTCTCTTTTGTTAGCCACCATCAAAGACAATCTGGAAGGTTTTGTTAAAAATGGCACCCCAATAGATACGAGTACGCTGTTAGAGCAGACCGTTAAGCTGTATGATTCCTGCAGTACCTCACTGGAATTATTTGACATGCTGCACAATATGCGCTCCTCGAACGACACCGTGTACAATCATTCCCTGAACGTGGCACTGATCAGCCGCCGTTTGGGCCGCTGGCTCAAATTGGACGAAGCGACACAGGATACGATTACGCTCGCGGGACTTCTGCACGACATCGGCAAGTTAAGGATTCCCGATGAAATCTTAAACAAACCCGGCAAATACACCGACGAAGAATTTGAATTAATCAAAAATCATCCAAAGATGGGTTATGATCTGATCGAACCGCTTGCTCTCGACGGGCGCATCAAAAAGGCTGCCCTCGCGCACCATGAGCGCTGTGACGGCTCCGGTTATCCTATGGGCCTCTCGCAGGAATACACCGACGACTGCGCACTGTTGATCGCAATTGCAGACGTCTACGATGCCATGACCGCCGCAAGGCCGCACCGTCCGCCGCTCTGTCCGTTTCAGGTAATCTCCAATTTTGAGCAGGACGGTCTGCAAAAATATAAACCAAAATACATACTCACATTCTTACAGCATATGGCGAGCATGTATCAGAACAACCGCGTATTGTTGAGCGACGGCCGCAGCGCCAATATTGTCATGTTAAATCAAAACTGCCTCTCCAAACCGATTATACAGTTTGACGACAGCAGCTGCCTGGATTTGTCCATGCAGACAGAACTTTCGATACAGGCAGTGCTCTAAAAGAGAACTTCTTTCCCAATCTAAAGCTTTCAACGGCTCACTTATCACGAATTTCATCTAAAGCGATACATTGGCACAACGCTGATGTACCGCTTTAGATTTCCTGCTCTCCGCTCTGCAACGTTTCATCCACTTTTCATTCCCATCTTTGCTAGATTTCACATCCTGACTATTTGGAATCAATCGTTTCAATGACGATCTGATTACAATTTTAATCATAGATATCACAGAAAAGGAGGGAAACCATGTATTTTTCCGAAAAAAACGGCTCGCTTACAGCCAGGCAGCAGCACGAAACCATCCGCATTGAACCATGGGGCAGCCATGCGCTGCGTATCAGAGTGACACACAACGCTGTCTTCACAGAAGACGACAGGGCGCTCTCACCCGTACCATCGGCAGCGATTGTCAGCGAACACGCACACGGCGCATCGATTACAAACGGTAAAATAAGCTGTTTCATTTCCACAAACGGCTGGATGGAATTTTACAGCAAAGACCGATTGATTTTAAAAGAATATTGCAGGGACTTTCGCGGCGCAAATGAACACAGTCCCAGCATGAAATATTATGCGCGCGCATTCAAGCCGGTGAGCGGTGATGATTACCACATCACCGCGCGCTTTGAAGCGCAGGACGGCGAAAAAATATTCGGCATGGGACAGTATCAGCAGCCTGCCCTCGACTTAAAAGGCTGTATCCTGGAATTGGCCCAGCGCAACTCACAGATCAGCATACCTTTTTATCTTTCCAGCAAAGGATACGGTTTTCTGTGGAACAACGCCGGAATCGGCGAGGTAATGTTTGGCCTTAACTATACGCAGTGGAGCAGCCTGTTATCCCCGGAATTAGATTACTGGATAACAGCAGACGATTCGCCAAAAGCTATTATGGCCAATTACACGGCAGTGACCGGGCGCGCGCCGGCATTCCCGGAAAACGCGCTCGGGCTGTGGCAATGTAAACTGCGCTACCGCACACAGGAAGAGGTTTTAGAAGTCGCGCGGGAGTATAAGAAACGCGGCATACCGCTGGACGTTATTGTGATAGATTTTTTCCACTGGGTCAGGCAGGGGGATTGGAGTTTCGATCCCGCATATTGGCCCAATCCACAGCAGATGATGGACGAGTTAAAAGAACTCGGCACACGCTGCATGGTGTCCATATGGCCTACCGTGGACAAAAAAAGTATTAATTTTGACGAAATGTCCGAAAAGGGGCTTTTCATAAGGACGGAACGCGGCACCATACAATGTTTTGATTTTCAGGGCGATACTGTGATCTATGACGCCCTCAATCCCGAAGCACAGGAATTTATATGGAACAAGGTGCGAGAGAATTATTATCGTTACGGCATTGATATGTTCTGGCTCGATGAAGCGGAACCGGAATATTCCTCCTACGATTATGAGCATTACCGCCATCACACCGGTCCCGCCCTAAAGGTCGGCAACAGCTATCCAAAAGCCCACGCGCAAGCATTTTATGAAGGCATGAAAGCACAGGGACAGACAGACATCGTCAATCTGCTGCGGTGCGCCTGGGTCGGGAGCCAAAAGTATGCCGCCCTCGTATGGTCCGGCGATATTAAATCTACATTTACTTCTTTGCGCGATCAGCTAAGCGCCGGGCTTAATATCGGCATAGCGGGAATCCCCTGGTGGGTGTCCGACACGGGCGGCTTTTTCGGCAATGTAAATGACGCGCATTTTAATGAACTTCTGGTACGCTGGTTCCAATTTTCAACCTTTTGTCCCGTGCTGCGTATGCACGGCGACAGAGGGCCGCACGATATTCCCAGTTTATCCGATCTCGACTATGGCGGAGGTTTTTCTGAAACGGGCAGACCAAACGAACTTTGGAGCTATGGAGAAAAAGTTTATTCTATATTAAAGAAATATCTTGATATCAGGCTCAGTATGAAAGAATATATCAAGTCCGTGATGCAGGAGGCAAGCGAAAATGGTTCGCCAGTCATCCGCACGATGTTCTATGAGTTTCCCGTCGATGAAGTTTGCTGGCGCACGGACGACCAATATATGTTCGGGCCTAAATATTTGGTGGCTCCGGTGATGTACCAGGGAATGACAGAGCGCCCGGTATATCTGCCGCACGGCAGATGGAGAAATATTCACGACGGCGCGATCATCGACGGCGCGAAACGCATCACTGCCGCCGCGCCGCTTGCCATAATCCCCGTCTATGAAAAACTATAACGAAAAAGCTGCTGATTTGCATACGGTCCAACCATTGTGGCCACATGCAAACAGCAGCTTATGCCATATCGCATTATGCTCTAAGATACTTTCAGTGTAAACTTCTGAATCTCTTTCTCCGTCGAGACTTTCTCAATCAGGGCGCCAAGCCCTGCCAGCTTATGCTCAAACTCTTCATAACCGCGCTCAATATAATAGATATCATCGACTACGGTAATACCCTCCGCTGCCAGTCCGGCGATCACAAGCGCCGCGCCCGCACGCAGATCAGGTGCGTTTACTCTCGCCCCGGTATAATTCTTGATGCCGTCAATGATGGCAATGTTGCTCTCCACCTTGATGCTCGCGCCCATGCGTGTCAACTCATCCACATACTTAAAACGGTTCTCAAATATACTCTCCGTCACGGTGCTGGTACCGCGCGCCAATCCTAAAACCACGGCCATCTGCGGCTGCATATCCGTCGGAAATCCCGGATAAGGCAGCGTCGTCACCTGCGTGTGGCGCAGCCTGCGGGCAGATACTACGCGCACTGCGTCATCGAACTCCTCTACCTCACAGCCAATCTCAAGCAGTTTGGCGCTGATGGACTCCAGATGCTTGGGAATCACATTTTTCACCATGATATCCCCCTTGGTAGCCGCAGCAGCCATCATAAACGTTCCGGCTTCGATCTGGTCGGGAATAATGGAATACTCTGTCTTATGGAGCCGCTCGACCCCTACAATGCGGATTACATCGGTTCCCGCGCCGCGGATATTTGCCCCCATACTGTTCAGGAAATTGGCCACGTCAACCACATGCGGCTCCTTGGCAGCATTTTCAATGATTGTCTTGCCCTCCGCCTTAGCGGCAGCCATCATGATATTGATCGTCGCGCCCACGGATATCTTATCGAGATAGATATGTGTTCCTACCAGCCGCTCCGCGGAGGCAATCACAAGACCGTGGCGAATATCAACCGAAGCTCCAAGCGCCTGAAAGCCTTTGAGATGGAGATTGATTGGCCTGCTGCCAATGTTGCAGCCGCCTGGCAGCGCTACCTCCGCCTTTTTGTATTTTCCCAGAAGCGCCCCGATCAGATAATAGGAAGCGCGGATTTTGCGTATATACTCATTATCTACATTGAAATCACGAATAAACGAACCATTCATCTTTACCGTATGGGCATCCACACGTTCGACCATGGCTCCGATTTCCTGTATTGCATTTAACAGTACATTAATGTCCCGCACATTGGGAATATTTTCAATCGTAACAGTCTCATCCGTCATCACGGCAGCGGATAATATCGCCAGCGCCGCATTTTTTGCACCGCCGATTTCCACTTCTCCCACCAACGGATTGCCACCTTTAACCACATACTGTTCCATAACTAAACGACCATGCCTTTCAACGTAATCCTTATACTCCATACAAATACGTTATTATAATAATTAAGGTACCCATTTGTCAAGCAAATTACATTTACAAATTTATTTCATTTGTGTTGCAAACTGTCTCACTACTGAATATACTTTAACGGATTTACAGGAGACCCGTTAATATAGATCTCAAAATGAAGATGCGGCCCAGTGGAACGTCCGGTGTTGCCGCTTAAGGCAATCGGCTGTCCCTGCTCGACATGCTGTCCCACATGCACCAAAATCTTGCTGTTATGTGCATAGCGCGTCATCCTCCCATCCGGATGGCTGATTACCACATTATTGCCGTAACCGCCGCTGTTATAGCCCGCCTGCACAACAGTCCCCGCGCTGGAGGCAAACACCGTCGTTCCGATCGAACAAGCGTAATCTACACCCTTATGCAGCCTTCCCCAGCGATACCCGTAACCGGAACTGAACCTGCCGCCATAGAGGGGCTTGATGTAAGTGGGAGGCTTGATCGTGCCGCGCTCAATCACCGCGGCCACCGACTCTACCATAACCGTCTGCTGCACCAGATTTCTGCTGACCTCAAAGCCGTTTTCATATATTACCACATCATTGCGTTCCCGGTGCCCGGTACTTCCCTCCTGCAATACGACTTCTTTCGTCGTATACCAGTTGTCATTTTTGACAATGACCGGCGTCTTTTCATAATCTTCCTCGTACACCTCACCCATGACAAGGCGAAGCTTCAAATCCGGCTCCGGCACGGCAATGATCAGTTCCTGTCCTTCGCGCAATGTATCTGCATCCTCCATATGGTTTAACTTCACAAGTTCAGACACGGTCGTGCCGTAGTCCAATGCAATCACGGAAAGACAGTCACCACTCTCTACTTCATATATCTTATTCGATTCTTTCTGTTTTGTGACTTCTATGAGCGCATTTGTCATATCGGACAGTGCGCCTGGCTTTGCATAAGTCCGGTAAACGCTCACCTGCTCGACAAAGGAAAGATCCAGCAGGCCAGTCTGATACGACTCCCTGCCGCCCGGCGAATGCAGCATCTGTCCATGCCACGCGGCCACGCCTGCAAAATGTCCCCCATTCACAGACAGCTCCTGTTCTCCCGGTGCATCCCGACGCTCTAAGTATGCCTCCATAACCCCATCCATCAGCAGGTCTTCCCCGCGAAAACAGACCCCGTAGGCGTCGGCTCCGTCGGACGGCTGCTTGACGCGCTCCAAAAACACTTTCACCTCTTCCAATGTGGCAAAGGTCGCGCGGAAATCCTCCAAGGCCACCGTGTATGCCTGCACGCGGCCGCCGGGCTGCTTTTCACGTAAAACGGTCTTAATCTCCTCCAAAAGCTCTCGCTGCGTCATTAAAGGGGTAAAGGCGGTCTGCTTTGTCTCACAGTTCCAATCGTACTTCAGACAAAGCCTGTCGGTCTGCTCCGCCGCCAGCGCCCGCCTTGCTTGCAAAAAGAGCTGCTCCACATCGGTATCCGCCGCTATGGCGCCGATAGCCTCCCCGTCAACCATCACCTGCAAAAAACTTTGACCAAGAGATACCTGCCTGGAAAATGCTGTCAGAAAAAGGAGCACTGCCGCAACAGTCACAAGAAATATTTGTATGCCCGCTGATGGACTGATCTTTATCTTTTGCATATCACATATTTCCTTCCTCACATACTGTTTCTCCAAAAACACCCACCGGCCACGTCCTGCCCGATGGGTGCTGATTGTTCCTGTTCGTCTGCCTATTCCTGCTTACCGTTCACGTCCGTATATTTGATAATTATTCTTCTGTCGTCGCTGTCTCGCTTCCTGACTCTGAACTCTCCACCGTGGTAGTGAACAGATTGTCAAACGCAATCTTTCCGATCGCTTTTTCATCCACCGTCCATGTGATGTCTTCTTTCCAGCCCTCCAAAGTCTCATCATAGAGTGCATTTTCACGCTCTGTCACGATCGTCTCCTTGGTGGCGTCGGTGGCCTCGCGGTCCATCTCCTGATCTAAGCGCACCACATAATAATATGTGTCAGTGTCGATGACGTCTGACACCGCCCCCTCTTTCGCCTCATTCAGAGCCGTAATCACCGCCTCTTCAAACGCATCATCCTCCGCCGTAAAGTTGGCCGTATTCACGGTATATTCGTAATCCGCCGCCGCTTCCTCCAATGTGCCCGCCTTCGCCTCCGCGGCAAACTGCTCCACTTTCTCTTTCAGGGCGTCCATATCCGCCGACACTGTGTCCGCATCGTCGGAATCTGACGCTTTCTCTACCCGCACATAGGAGAAAGCTCCTGTCTTGGCCTCCTCGTCGGAAACCTCCCTGTCCACCTCCGCAACGATCGCCTTGCGCATCTTCGCCGCAATCGTGGACAGACGCAGATACTCTTCGATATATTCCTGGTCAGCCCCCATAAAATCAATCGCTTTCTTGCTGTTAGTGGCCAAAAACTGCTCCGCGGCGGCCTTAATGTCCGCAAGCTCCTGCTCGCTTACCGTCACGTTATATTCTTCCATGTGGTGCTCTAACGTATAAATATTCTCCAGGGAATCCATAACGCCGTTTACCAGATCATCTTTCATTGTACTGCCGTTGCCGTACAGATCGGCGGTCCAAAGGTCGTCCCCTTTATTAAAATACATCTTATATATATCGTCATAACTTGCCTGCTGGAATCTCGCGATAAAATTTACCAGTCCAAGCTCCACATCCGTGCCTTCAAAACTAGCCGCGGACTTCCCTTTATTGATGCCGCCGCAGCCGCCCATCATGGCCGCCGCCATCACGCCGCTTAAAAGTAACGCTGTCAGTCTTTTTACTTTCATATATTCTATTACCTTCTTCCTTATTGCTGTGTGTAATGCCAGCTAACAATACTAGGCAGCCATGCCGTCTGGCATTACAGTTGCTTTTTATTATAGCCTTTTTTGTGCTGTTTAGCAATCACTTTCAGAAAAAAACCGCACGGGCATCCTCCAAAAATTGTCCGAGCACCTTTAAAACGTCGACATTCTTATCTCTGGAATTCGCATAGAGAATATATTCCAGCCGCGGCACTTTGGCATCGGGCAGAAACTTCAGCCGCCCCTCATATCGCCCAATCAGCTCTGGAATCTTCGCCACATCCAGCTTCGCCCGCTCATAAAAGCGAAAACACAGCCGCTCCCCCTTCTGGGAAATCTCCGTAAAGTACACGGCGTGCGCCAGAGTCTTTAACCGCGCAACTAAAAGCAGGTTTTCCACCGGCTTGGGGAGATCACCGAAACGGTCGATCAATTCCTCTGTAATCTCTTCGGCTTCCTCCTCGTTATCAATGCTGGCAATGCGCTTATAGATATCCAGCTTTTGAAACTCGTTGGGAATATAACCCATGGGAATATAGGCATCAACCGTGATATCAATCGATGTGTCAAAGCGCTCCGCCACTGCGGTGCCTTTGGCCTCTTTCACCGCCTCATTTAACATCTTGCAGTAGAGATCATAGCCGACGGCCTCCATATGGCCGTGCTGCTCTGCCCCCAGAAGGTTGCCGGCGCCCCGTATCTCCAAATCGCGCATGGCAATCTTGAAACCGCTGCCAAGCTCGGTATACTCCTTGATGGCTGCCAGCCGTTTCTCCGCGATTTCTTTTAACATCTTATCCCGCTTATACATCAAAAAAGCGTACGCCGTGCGGTTCGAGCGCCCGACTCTTCCCCGGAGCTGATAGAGCTGGGACAAGCCCATATTGTCGGCATCATGGATAATCATGGTGTTGACATTGGAGATGTCAAGCCCGGTCTCTATGATCGTAGTTGAAACCAGCACGTCGATCTCCCCGTTGATAAAGCGATACATAATATTTTCCAGCTCAGTCTCTTTCATCTGTCCGTGGGCATAGGCGACCACCGCCTCCGGCACAAGCGAGGCCAGCTTCGATGCCACATCGCCGATCTCGCGCACACGGTTATAGACATAATATGCCTGGCCGCCCCGCGTAAGCTCCCTAGACACCGCCTCGCGCACAAGCTCTTCATTGTACTCCATCACATAGGTCTGAATCGGCAGTCTGTCTATCGGCGGCTCCTCGAGCACGCTCATATCCCGGATGCCAATCAGGCTCATGTGCAGTGTCCGGGGAATCGGCGTCGCCGTTAAAGTCAGCACGTCGATATTATTTTTCAACTGCTTGATCTTTTCTTTGTGGCCCACGCCAAACCGCTGTTCCTCATCCACGATCAAAAGCCCGAGGTCTTTGTAGGTGACATCCTTAGAAAGCAGTCTGTGCGTACCGATCACAATGTCGACCATCCCTTTGCGCAGATTTTCCACTACCTTCTTCTGTTCCCCGGCGCTGCGGAAACGGCACATAAGCTCTACATTGACCGGAAAGTCTTTCATTCTCTGGATAAATGTGTTGTAATGCTGCTGCGCCAAGATCGTCGTGGGTACCAAAAAGGCCACCTGCTTGCCGTCCTGCACCGCCTTAAACGCCGCGCGTATGGCGATCTCCGTCTTTCCGTAACCCACGTCACCGCAGATCAGGCGGTCCATGATCTTTTTGCTCTCCATATCCGCCTTCGTCGCCGCGATTGCAATCTCCTGATCCTCCGTCTCCTCAAACGGAAACATCTCCTCAAATTCCCGCTGCCAGACCGTATCCGGCCCGTAAGCAAAACCCTCCTTGCTCTGTCTGGCCGCATAAAGACGCACCAAATCCGAAGCGATCTCTTTTACCGCCCCCCGCACTTTTGTCTTTGTCTTATTCCATTCCTGGCCGCCCAGTTTATTCAGCTTCGGCTTTTTGGCATCCGCGCCCGCGTACTTTTGTATCAACTCTAGCTGTGTGGCCAAAATATAGAGATTGCCGCCCCCGGCATACTCGATCTTAATATAATCTTTTACGGTCTTATCGACTTCTATTTTTTCAATGCCGCGGTAAATCCCCAGTCCGTGGTTTTCGTGCACCACATAATCGCCGACGCTCAAGTCCGTAAAGCTTGCAATCTTTTCTCCCTCGTAGGCGCGGCGGCGTTTTTTCTTTTTCTTCTCACCGCCAAATATGTCGCTCTCTGAGATCACCACAAACTTTAACAGGGGGTATTCGTATCCCTTTTTTACTTTTCCGTAAGCCGTCATAATCTCCCCCGGCTTCACCTCGCGATCGTAATCATCGGTAAAAAAGCTGCTTAGCCCTTCCGCCTGCAAGTCTTCCGCCAGACGTTTCGCACGGCTCCTAGAGCCGGACAAAAGCACCGCCCGATATCCGTTTTTCTTATATCGCGTCAGGTCTTTTACCAAAAGTTCAAAACTGTTATTGTAGGGATTGACAGTCCTCGTCTCGATATGAAACCGCTCGTCGATGGAAAGATGGGGATTTTTCATATCTAACGCCACCATGGAGACCAGGCGGTAACGCTGCAGCCGGCCTAAGACTTCCCTGCACGCATACAGCTCGCGCATCTGCCCCGGCAGGATATATCCTTTTTCCAGCCGCTGCTTCATGCTCTCTGAAAACTCTGTCTCAGTGGAGATTCCCCGCTCTATGGTGCGCGCCGCCTCGTCCAATATGACGATCGTGTTTTTGGGGTCAAAATAATCGAGCAGCGACACCCGCTCGCTGCAAAAATAGGACAGATAGGCATCGAGACCCGCTGTGATCTCTAACTCCTCAATCTCCTCCCGCAACTGTTTGGCAGCCGCAGTGACCCGGTATGCCTCCTCCGTTTTCATTTCTTTTCGCATCTTTGCAGAGACCTCCTTGGCCTCCTGCATCAAACGCTCGATGCCGGCCTGCTGCTGCTCCTTGGTGAGCACCAGTTCGCAGGCGGGATAGATATGAATCTCTTCCAGGTTTTCAATCGAGCGCTGGCTTTCCGGATCAAAAGAGCGGATGGAGTCGACTTCATCCCCCCACAGCTCAATGCGGTAGGGGTTTTCCTCTGTCAGCGGAAATATGTCAAGAATCCCTCCGCGGACAGAAAATTGTCCGCTCGTCTCCGCCTGATAATTCTTTTCATAGCCGAGTTCCACAAGATGGCGGGTAAACTGCCCCAAATCCAGCGCGTCCCCCACCCGCAGGCGGCGCACCGCCTGAATAAATTTTTCCGGCACAGGCATCGGATTCATCAGCGCGTCAAACGTCGTGACTACCGTACAATCTTTCTCCTCCGCCAGCATCTTGAGCACATTCATCCGCTCTGCCGTCAGCAGATTGCCGCGGATATCGGACTGGTAAAACAAGATGTCTTTGGCCGGATAATACGCGGTGTTACGGTCAAAAAAGCGGTATTCCGCACATATTTCTTTGGCTTTTTGCTCATGAAAAGTGACAATGATTCTGTTCCCAGAACCATTGCCCATGCCGTAGATCATATGTGGTTTTGCCGCGTCAATGCAGCCGGAAATCTGTAACACACCCGATTTTTTCCGCTGCTGCCACAGCTCATCCAATTCTTTTAATTCTTCCAAAGGAGCAGTAAAAGTTTTCACAATTCTTTCCTCATGAGTCCGCTAACGCGGCCAATTTAATTATACAAGTTCATCGCCTGATTTATTTCTTCCTGCACGATCAGCTCAGCAGCCGAAAGCGCCTTTGTGATGGCCTCCTGCACGTCGCGGCGCTCTTCGCCGGAAAAATGGCCCAGCACATAGTCCGCCAAATCCCAACCCCTGGGTTTTTCCCCGACCCCGATTTTGATACGCTTAAATTCCTGCGTGCCGCACATGGCAATTATATTTTTGATGCCGTTATGTCCGCCGGCGCTGCCTTTTGTGCGGACCCTAAGCCGTCCCGGCGCAAGGCTGATATCGTCGTAAACCACCAACAGCTCCTGCGTCGCATCTAATTTGTAATAACGCAAAAGCTCTGCGACACTCTCACCGCTTAAGTTCATAAAAGTCTGCGGTTTCGCCAGGATTACTTTTTTCCCGGCAATCACGCCCTTGCCGCAGAGCGCCTTGTTTTTTCTGCTCTCAACTGTAATATTATATTTGTCCGCCATTGCGTCTATGACATCGAACCCCACATTATGGCGGGTGTTCTCGTACTGTTTGCCCGGATTTCCGAGACCGACAATTAAAAACATAACGTTCTCCTGCTCTTCATTTCCTGTACTCAAATTCTGCCGTCTGGCAAGCAATCTGTCCTTAATTCCCCTAAAATATTTCATTTCCCGTCCGCTTCCTTAATTATACGCTGAAAGAACGCCCTGCCAGCAAAGAGGTATAGGTAATGAGCCAAGTTATTTGGATGAATACCTATAAATAGTGGATGCATATTTATTCTATTAAAATATCGTAACTTTTTCTTTTCCTATGTGTGAAAGCGGCATCCATCGTCTCTTTGGCGTCACAGTCTCTGATTTTTTCTTCAATATCACAAATCCCGAGGTACTTAGCGCGTGCCTTTGGGGCATCCAGCTATGATACACGTCTTTTC
>CAJTYI010000073.1 GCA_910584215.1 uncultured Roseburia sp.
GGTGCGTGCTGCAACAGCAGCTATTTTCACTTCGCACCCCTGCGCATAAAAAAAGGATATTTTCAGAATGAAAATATCCGCCATCAAACTATGCAAAAACTCTTCCGATACAGTCATAGACTATATCTTACCCCTGTAACGTGAGGACACGGCTCTGCTACTAAGCGGCTGCTGTTCACTTCGCTCTCGCAAATCCATTCCTTTCATAAGTTCCCTCTTGTTTTCACCGACCACAAGCTCTCTGCACGGCTGCTTATGAAGTACTACTTTTGCTCAACGATTTGTCTGTATAAAAGGTTCTATACCTCTTTAGATGCTATCTACTATATCATACCATCTGTATCCCTGTCAATATGTTTTATAAAAAACTTTCCAATACTTATGACTGTCCGGAATCCGTGACTTCATTGAGGCGCTCGATATCGTCTTTCACCTGTTCGATCAACTGATTGATCTGTAAGATACTGCCATAGCTCTCCTCCGACTGTGTCTTCGTAAGCTCCGTTGACGCCATCAGTTCTTCGCTGAACGAGGAGAGTCCTTCGATACTGTTCATGATTTCTGTGTTGGCACGGTTGATATCGGACATATGGTCAGACTGTCTGTGTATACTCGCAGACAGATTGGTTATGGATTGTTGGAGCAGCGTAAAACTATCGTTTACTTTGGCGATATACGTCACCTGCTGGTCAGAAATTTCCACCATCTGATTGACGGAACGCGTTGTATTCTGTGTCTCTCTTCCAAGCTCCAAAATGATTTTTTGAATATCCTCCACGGCCTCCTGGGTCTGATCGGCGAGGCGGCGAATTTCCTCCGCCACAACAGAAAATCCCCTGCCCGCATCTCCGGCCCGCGCGGCCTCGATCGATGCATTCAAAGAGAGCATATCCGTCTGCTCTGCGATGTTGGAGATCAGCGAGATCACACTCTCCACTGCCGTGGCCTTTTCCTCCAAAACACTCATGGAGGTGACGACAATCCGGTTACTGCTGCCCATCTCCTTCGAGCTCTCCAGCAAAACTTCCATATGATCCATGCCGTTTTTGATGTTATCATTAGAATTGTCACATTCTTTTAATACGACTGCAGTGATGTCGTTCATATCCCCGATATAGGAACCGATATGAGACGTCATCTCCAACTGTTTTTGAATACTCTCCGCAGTCTCAACTGTGCCGTTGGCAATATTATTGATGCTCTCCTTAGAAATGGACACACCCTCACCGACCTTGCCGGATTCCTCGCTGATATTGCGGATGCTGATACCGATCTGCTCGGTAGACTTTAGCACGGTATCTAACAGCCCTCGATGGCTTTTCTCCTGGTTTTTTACAATCGACAGCGACTGCTCGCTGATTTCGGTCAAAACCCTGGAGGTCAAAACCGCAAAATATGTCATGATTATCATGAGGGCAATGATAATCTCAAACTCCGTGATGTCGGCGGGCATCCGTGAAATCGTCATAAGAAAATATACCGCGTAGACGATATTGGCAACTGTCATCAGTATTCCAAAACGCATGATATAACGCCAGTCACGATAGAGCGTCAGCGCGACCAGCATGGGAAGGATATAGACAAAGGTAATCTTTGTTGCGCCGGTCAGCAGCACAAATATGTACACAATGCCATACCCAAAGGGAATCAGCTTTTTCATAAAATCAGATTCCCGATCACGCCTGAAACATAAAAACGCAGCCACAAATGGCAGCAATAAAATCAAATCAAACAAAACGATGTAACCAAAAGACCGATTGCCCTTAACCAGTTCCAGCAAATAAGCTGCAAACAGGATAAATGCCAGCGTCCCGTAGCATTTTAATACGGTACGGTTGACACGCTCTTTTTCATTCAATGTTTTCATATGATGTCATTCCTTCCATTTTCTCATTTCGCAAGATAATGGTATTATCTATATCTCTTTTCTTTTGCAGGATCATAGATTTAACTATATCCGCCAACGCTTCTAATATAGCAGACATAAATAATTTTTTCAATGGAATCTCTATTGATTTACCCCCGTTTTAGGCCAAAATTTCCCTCTTATCCCATGCATGGCCTAAGGTCTACTGTTCTCTTCCCAACATAAATGCTTTCTGATTTAACTCCAAAAACTTCTCTGGCACACACTCTGCAATCGCCTTCTGCCATTTTTCCAGCGGAATATCAAAGTAATTGGATAATTTGCCCATCAACACAATATTCACGGCTTTGGCAGAACCCGCCTCGTTAGCCAGTGTCAGGCAATCCATGGCGTCCACGTTTGCCCCCTTTTGGCGCATCTTTTCAATCAACTGATCCGGGTAGGGCGCCGCGCCGGTGATAACCGGCATCGGGTCGATCTCCTGTGTATTGGTCACAATACGGCCGTCGGGCTTTAAATACTCCAGATATCTTGCCGCCTCCAGTTTTTCAAAGGAGACAATAAAATCCGCCTCACCTTTATCGATCACGGGAGAATACACTTTTTCGCCGAACCTCACATAAGTCACAACACTGCCGCCGCGCTGGCTCATACCGTGAACCTCGGATACCTTAACGTCATAGCCTTCTGTCAACAGCAAATGGCCCAATAATTTACTTGCAAGAAGAGACCCCTGCCCTCCGACACCGACAATCATGATATTCTTCGTCATCTACTGTACCTCCTGTGATTGCAGCGCATCAAATTTGCACATCTGCTGACACACTCCGCATCCGACACAGAGCGTCTCATCGATCACTGCTTTCTTGTTTTTTATACTGATGGCAGGACAACCCAGTTTCATACAGGATTTACAGCCCACACAGTTATTTTCATCTACTTTAAGCGGTTTGTTATGCTTCACATATTTTAAAAGCGCACAGGGACGACGGCTGATAATCACCGAAGGTTCTTGCGCTGCAAGCTCTTCTTTCAACACGCGGTCGCAGGCGGCAAGGTCATAAGGATCGACCACTGTCACGCGCGCAAAACCCATGGCACGGCAGAGCGCCTCCAGATCGATCTTGCCGGCCGGATCTCCCTTGATATTATATCCGGTCGTCGGATTCTGCTGATGACCGGTCATACCGGTAATGGAGTTATCGAGAATGATCACCGTGGAATTGCTCTGGTTGTATGCGATATTTGCAAGACCCGTCATACCGGAATGCATAAAGGTAGAATCGCCGATGACAGCCACTGTTTTACCCTCGCTCTCGCTGCCCAGCGCCTTGTTAAATCCGTGGATGGAGCTGACCGATGCCCCCATACAGAGTGTCATTTCCATTGCCGACAACGGTGCTACGGCTCCCAACGTATAACAGCCAATATCTCCTAAAACCGTACATTGATTCTTAGAGAGCGTATAAAAAAGACCACGGTGCGGACATCCTGCACACATCACGGGCGGCCTTCCCGGAAGCGCCTCGTCCAATTTGACGGACGGCACGACCTCCACACCGAGTTTTTCCGCGATCAAGTTCTGCGAATATTCTCCCTCCAGCGGGAAAACATCTTTGCCGGACACTTCCAGTCCAAGCGTCCTGCAGTGATTCTCAATGATAGGATCAAGCTCCTCAATAATCACCAGTTTCTCAACTTTTTGGGCGAAATCCAGTATCAGCTTTTCGGGAAGCGGATTGACCATTCCCAGTTTTAAAATGCTTGCCTTTTCGCCAAACACTTCCTTCGCATATTGGTAACTGGTTGAGGAAGTGATAATGCCAATCTTTGTGTCCCCCATCTCCACGCGGTTGAACGGGCAATTCTCCGCATAATCGCGCAGTTTGCGGGTGCGCTCCTCCACGACCGGATGACGGCGAATCGCGTTTCCCGGCATCATCACATATTTTGCAATGTTTTTCTCGTAGGGAACCGTCTGCGGACACACGCGCTCTCCCGTCTCCACAACGCTCTGCGAATGAGCCACACGGGTGCACATTTTAATAATCACCGGTGTGTCAAACTCCTCCGACAGTTCAAACGCCCGCTTGGCAAACTCACATGCCTCCGCGGAGTCGGACGGCTCAAGCATCGGAATTTTGGACGCAATGGCGTGGTGACGGGAATCCTGCTCATTTTGGGAAGAATGCATACCGGCATCATCTGCCACACAGATCACCATACCGCCGTTGACACCCGTGTAGGAACAGGTAAACAGCGGATCGGCTGCCACGTTTAAACCAACATGTTTCATGCCGCAAAAACTGCGCTTGCCCGCAAGGGAAGCGCCAAACGCTACCTCCATCGCGACTTTTTCGTTCGGCGCCCACTCACAGTAGATCTCGTCAAACTTGGCTGCTTCCTCTGTCACCTCTGTGCTCGGGGTTCCCGGATAGCTCGATACCACGCTGCAACCGGCCTCATAGAGTCCCCGCGCCAAAGCTTTATTACCTAACATCAATTGTTTCATACTCGTTTCAAAATCCTTTCGTCTGTACATTATGCATATCCGCCTTCCGTGCGGCGGCATACTTTATAATTTCTCGAGTTCCTCCTGGCCGATCTGGCTGATGCCGTTTGCCGAGAGCAGTTCCACCGCCCGTTTGTTGTCCTCCACACGGAAAATCATATTTGCCGTCCCCTGTATGCGTGTGGTGAAAGCATACATATATTCGACGTTGATGCCGTTTTTGCCCAGCAGGTCCAAAACCTTAAACAGCCCTCCGGGTTCGTCGGGCAGCCGCACCGCCAGTACGTCTTTGATCGACGATACATAATTTGCTTCCCGCAACACCGTCGACGTATTGTAGATATCATCCACAATCAGACGCGCAATACCAAAATCAACGGCATCCGCCAGATAAAGCGCACGCAGATTGATCCCGTGCTGAGATAAAATGTCAGTTAATTCCGCCAGTTTTCCCGGCTTGTTCTCCACAAATACCGAAATCTGTTTTACTGCCATACTGCTACCTCCTATTCTTATTCTTAGTTCCGTATCTGCTCCTCCAACGGCCTTTTTGCAGAACAAATTCCGGCTCACCTATTCGCCTGATTTTGTTCTGGCCGTTTTCATCGCAGATACTGTTCTTAGTTCCGTATCTGCTCCTCCAACGACCTTTTTGCAGAACAAATTCCGGCTCACCTATTCGCCTGATTTTGTTCGACCTTTTCGCAGATCAAATTCCGGCTCACCTGTTCGCCTGGTTTGGTTCTGGCCGTTTTCATTACAGATACTGTTTCTTGTTCTGTTTTAGTCCGCCAGCCTTTATTTCTGCTGATAGAGATTACGCTTATCGATGATGCGGACCGCTTTGCCCTCACTCCGGGTAATCGACTTGGGCGCGACAAGTTTTACCTCCGCATAGATGCCGAGCATCGCCTTTAAGGCATTGACGAGTTCACGCTCTTTTGCGGATACTTCGCTTAGGTTATCGGAGAACATCTCGGCCGTCATCTCCACCTGAACCTCGATGGTGTCGCTGTTATTGATACGATCGACGATAATCTGATAGTTGGCCGGATATCCCTTGTTCATCAATACGGTCTCAATCTGAGACGGGAATACATTGACGCCCTTGACGATCAGCATATCATCGCTTCTGCCGAGCGGTTTGGTCATCTTTACATGTGTCCTGCCGCAGGAGCATTTCTCTCTGCTCAATATGCAAATATCACGCGTGCGGTAGCGTATCAGCGGAAACGCTTCTTTTGTGATGCAGGTAAATACCAGCTCGCCTTTCTCGCCGTCCGGCACAGATTCGCCTGTGTTTGGATTAATCACCTCGGCAATAAAATGATCTTCGTTGACATGCATGCCAGTCTGGGCGGAACACTCAAACGATACGCCTGGTCCAGAAATCTCCGTCAGCCCATAGATATCATACGCTTTGATGCCAAGCTTCTCCTCGATATCGTGGCGCATCTCCTCCGTCCACGCCTCCGCTCCAAAGATACCGGCCTTTAACTTGATACTGTCCTGTAACCCTCTCTCCTGAATACTTTCCGCCAGATACGCCGCGTAGGACGGTGTACAGCAGAGAATCGTCGAACCCAGATCGGTCATAAACTGAATCTGGCGCTCCGTATTGCCCGACGACATCGGAAGCGTCAGACACCCGACTTTGTGGGAACCTCCGTTTAAACCTGGTCCTCCGGTAAACAAACCGTAACCGTAACAGACGTGACAGACATCCTCTTTTGTTCCTCCCGCCGCGACGATCGCCCGCGCACAGCATTCTTCCCATAGATCAATATCGTGCTGCGTATAAAAGGCCACCACACGTCTCCCAGTCGTCCCGCTCGTCGATTGAATACGCACACAATCGGCAAGCGGCCTTGCCAAGAGCCCGTAGGGATAACAGTTCTTCAGATCGTCTTTTGTGACAAAAGGCAGCTTGTGAAGATCATCAACAGACTTGATATCTTCCGGCGTGATACCGGCCTCCACCATCTTTTGCTTGTAGAAAGGTACGTTTTCCCATACATTGTGCACCTGCTTGATTAGCCTCTCACTCTGCCACTGATGAATCTGCTCCCTGGGCGCGGTCTCAATTTCCTCCTGATAGTATCGTTCCATCTAATTCCACCTCGCTATGTATTTGATAAAATACTGGCAGCCATTTTTCGTCCCACGGCCACGAATATTTTGCTAATATTACTATACCAGTTTCACGGCAAAATGGAAACAAGAATTTTTTTCATTCTCTTCTAAATATCCTCCACAATATTGTGAATCCAGACACCTTTTTTCAGCAGGATGAGTCCCAGCACCCCCTTTAAAATTTCCGCGCTCTGACAGATAATATAGACCTCCGTCACAGGCAGAGACGTAAACCGGCTGAGCACAAAGGCAATCGGTATATTGACCACCCAGATATAACAGCTGTCAAATAAAAAGGTGATAATTGTTTTTCCTCCGGTGCGCAGGGTAAAATAGGAAGCGTGATAAAACGCGTAGATCGGCATAAATACGGAAGATACGCGGATCAAATATGTGGCGGTACGCCGCACCTGGACGGTCGTATTATAAATTTCCGGGAACAGCGGCGCCAGCACGCATAAAAGCGCGCCGATAAAGATGCAGCTTGCGACCGAGAAAAAGATCATTTTGCGGTCGGTCTCCACCGCGCGCTCCATTTCCCCTGCTCCGAGCTGCTGCCCTACTACGATGGAGATCGCGCTGCCGAGCGCGATAAACACGATATTAAAGAGGTTAGAGACCGTGGTGGAAATATTTAACGCCGCCACAACGTCTAGTCCGCGCATCGAATAACACTGCACCATCACCGCCTGCCCGGCAGACCAAAGCGTCTCGTTGGCCAAAAGCGGCGTTCCCTTTTTGATAATCTCCCAGACCAGCTTTTTGGGTATTCGCATACTGCGGTAAGCGCCCTCGATAAAACGATAACGATTTTTGTGCGTATGCGTCCAGACTGCCACAATCGCCGTCTCACAGAATCTTGAGATCACGGTCGCGATGGCAGCGCCGTAAACACCGAGCGCGGGACAGCCAAATTTCCCGAAAATGAGCAGATAATTAAAAAACAGATTGACACACACCGCCGCAATGCCCGAGATCATGGGCACGATCGTCTCTCCGACTTCGCGCAGGGTACTCGTATAAATCTGCGTCACCATATAGGGAATCACCCCAAACATCATAATCAAAAGATATCCGATGCCCGCCTCATGTGTGGCGGCGATATCTCCCTGCCCATTGTCGTGCAAAAACAGATCGATCAGCGGACCGCCGGCCACGGCAAAAATAATCAGCCACAAGACCGCGAGAATTCCGCAGGATATCCATTTAAAGCGAAACGTATTGCGCACGCCCTCGTAATTTCCCTGTCCGTAAAACTGGGCACTGAAAATGGAGGCACCCGATATTGCCCCGAAAATACAGATATAAAAAATGTTGAGCAGCTGGTTTACAATCGCCACCCCGGACATCTGTTCTGTCCCCAGCTGTCCCACCATAATATTGTCGAGCAGACTCACAAAATTTGTGATGCCGTTTTGTATCAGAATCGGCAGCGCAATCACCAGTATCATATGATAAAAAGCCCGATCCCCTATATACCTCTCCTTAAAACGCCTCATGATATACCTCTTTGTATTCTCACATTTCATTCGATTATCTCATCGTATCAGCTGCTTTTGGCACCAACACACGAAAAAAAGCGGGCAGAACCCAGACCAAATCAAGGAAAAACCTTCTTTGTCTGCTCCACCCGCCTTACAATACAGCATTCATCAGATACGTTATCAAAGCACAAATCTTTATGCGTTGACGATAAACGTATCACGACATGATCTTATTGTTAGCATTTCCCCGCCTTATGCGCTTCCTCGATCGATACTGCCACCGCAACGGTAGCGCCGACCATCGGGTTGTTGCCCATACCGATTAAGCCCATCATCTCAACGTGAGCCGGCACGGAGGAAGAACCTGCGAACTGTGCGTCAGAGTGCATACGTCCCAGCGTGTCGGTCATACCGTAAGAAGCCGGTCCTGCCGCCATATTGTCAGGATGTAAGGTACGTCCCGTACCGCCGCCTGATGCCACAGAGAAGTATTTTTTACCCTGCTCCACACACTCTTTTTTGTATGTACCTGCAACCGGATGCTGGAAACGTGTCGGGTTGGTGGAGTTACCGGTGATGGAAACACCTACGTTCTCCAAGTGCATGATTGCAACGCCTTCCTGTACGTCGTCTGCGCCGTAACATTTTACTGTAGCGCGAAGTCCGTTGGAATATGCTTTCTCATATACGACATTTACTTTTGCCTCCTGGTAGTCATACTTCGTCTCCACAAAAGTAAATCCGTTGATGCGGGAGATGATCTGTGCAGCGTCTTTGCCAAGACCGTTTAAGATGACGCGCAGCGGTTTCTGGCGCACTTTGTTGGCTTTCTCAGCAATACCGATCGCGCCCTCCGCAGCCGCGAAAGACTCATGGCCTGCCAAAAAGCAGAAACAC
The DNA here is from genome assembly GCA_910584215.1 of uncultured Roseburia sp. Classification (GTDB taxonomy): domain Bacteria; phylum Bacillota; class Clostridia; order Lachnospirales; family Lachnospiraceae; genus Roseburia. The sequence continues at coordinate 8,894 of CAJTYI010000073.1, forward strand.
TCGGTCTCCTCCTCGAGAAGCATCTTGCCGAGATTGCCGTGGCCAAGTCCTACTTTTCTGTGGTCTGCCACAGAACCCGGAATACAAAAAGCCTGAAGGCCCTCTCCGATTGCAGCCGCAGCATCGGCAGCTCTTAGGGCGCCTTTTTTGATCGCGATCGCCGCTCCTACCGTGTATGCCCAGCAGGCATTTTCAAAACAAATCGGCTGGATTTTTTTCACCTGCTCGTACACGTCAAGTCCGGCATCTTTCGTGATCTTCTCAGCCTCTTCGATTGAGCTGATTCCATAGCTGTTTAACACAGCATTAATCTGGTCAATTCTTCTTTCATATGATTCAAATAAAGCCATTGTCGTTCGTCTCCTTTCCTAATCCTACTCTGCTCTCGGGTCGATAATCTTAGCGGCGTCATCGACACGTCCATACTGGCCCTTTGCTTTCTCCCACGCCGTGTTCGGATCATCGCCTTTTTTGATGAAATCTGTCATTTTTCCAAGAGAGACGAACTGATATCCGATAACTTCATCGTTCTCGTCCAACGCAATTCCGGTGACATAGCCTTCTGCCATCTCCAGATAACGAACGCCTTTTTCTTTGGTGGCATACATGGTGCCAACCTGAGAACGAAGTCCTTTTCCCAAATCTTCGAGACCGGCGCCGATCGCAAGTCCGTCGTCGGAAAATGCGCTCTGTGTGCGGCCATAGACGATTTGTAAGAATAATTCTCTCATCGCGGTATTGATCGCGTCACAAACTAAGTCTGTATTTAATGCCTCAAGAATCGTCTTGCCCTGCAAAATCTCTGCCGCCATAGCCGCAGAATGAGTCATACCGGAACAACCGATCGTCTCGACTAACGCCTCCTCAATGATACCGTTCTTTACGTTCAGCGAAAGCTTACATGCCCCCTGCTGCGGCGCACACCAGCCCACACCGTGTGTAAAACCAGAAATGTCTTCAATTTTTTTGGAATGAACCCATTTTCCTTCTTCCGGAATCGGAGCTGGCTCATGTTTCGCGCCCTTTGCTACCGGGCACATGTTTTCAACTTCCTTCGTGTAAATCATTATAAGACTCCTTTCACTTAAAAAATGTTCATGTCAAAATTGCTTTAACATACCAGTACCGACATTTGACGTCTGTCCTCCTTGCGGATACCACCGCCAAAACCTGTCCGTACATGAGAGCACGCTCTGGATATGATTGTCTCATATTTTTACAAATTTCACAAGTGGTTCCACAAAAATTTTCCAAATACAAATAACCGTTTGGCAGTACTGTCTGTTCACTGCACAACAGGCGCGCAATCGCAGGCCAAACGGTTACAGATGTCACCGATCAGGAACGCTTCGCCGCGATCTCCCCCTGCTTTTTGTAAATGGAGTTTGCAGCGATTACGCCGCGCACGCTCGAGAGTGGATAGATGTTCGTATGTCTGCCGATCACACTGCCCGGATTGATCACGGAACCGCACCCGACCTCCACATAATCGCCGAGCATACCGCCAAATTTCTTTAATCCTGTTTCAATTTTCTCTCCCCCATCTTTCACTGCCACGAGTGTTTTGTCAGACTTTACATTGGAGGTGATCGAACCCGCACCCATGTGAGATTTATAGCCCAAAATGGAATCTCCCACATAATTGTAGTGCGGCACCTGCACCGAATTAAACAGCACCACGTTTTTTAGCTCCGTCGAATTGCCCACGACAGAACCCTTTCCGACAATCACATTGCCGCGGATAAACGCGCAGTGCCGAATCTCTGCCTCCTCGTCTATGATCAAAGGCCCGTGAAGCGAGGCGGTCGGCGCCACCACGGCGCTTTTCGCCACCCAGATCTCCTCGCCCCGCCGCTCATAGCGCGCCGGATCAAGCGATTCTCCCAACGTCCTTATAAATGCACTGATTTTGGGCAGCGCTTCCCACGGATAGATAAGCCCCTCAAACAACTCTGACGCAATCGTCTGTGTCAGATCATATAAATTGGCAATTTCTGCCTGTTCCATAGTGCAATCCCCCTTATTTCTTTTCTTGATACGCAGGTTCCATATAACGCCTCTTCACCTTTTCCCATGCTGGATTAACACACATTTTATATTACTGGGTGCGAGACACTTCCATGGGAACCCCCACCGAACTTTCCTTTTCGTCTTTAACTATATTTGCCGTACCTTATATTTTATCAAATTCAAATTTAATATTACCATCCTCGTATTTCAGATAGGCGTCAAAGGCGTTTCCCTTTTTAGAGAGAAAACCTGTTACCCGCTCTTTTGTCTCCCCGGTCTCAAGCAATTCTTTGACCTGTTCCTCTGAGAGCGCCACCCTGGCGACTGTGTGCATCAACTTAAACCCGCAGGTACAGGTATACTGCCACTGTTCACGCATCAACTTAAGGTGGCAGCGCGGACAATCGATCGCCGACGCGACAGGTTTTGGTTTTTCCGGAAAGTCAAAGGCGACATCCCCATTGGCGGTAAGCTTTAAGGGCGCGTCAAATTTCATGCCTGTTTTGGCGACAAATCCCTCGATAACGCCTGTCTTTTTGTTTGTTAAAAGCTCTTTTACCTGCGCTTCTTTCAATTTTACACTGGCTACCTGCCCGATCATAAAACGGCAGCTGTTCGGATTGTCCTTCTCATAACCGGCGCAGCCGTAACCGAACGGCGTTTTTACGATCTCGCCGCCGCATTTGGGACAAACGACGCCTCTTAATTTCTGAGGCGTGATATCGTCAAAATCAAAGCATAGTCCCGTCACTTTGCCGTCCCCGTCCCTGGCAAGCGCTACCCTGGCGTCAAATTTTTTGCCGCCTTTCGACTGAAAGCCGCGAATCACGCCGCTTCTTCCGCCGGTCAGCAGCTCCTTGATCTGCGTAAGAGACAGAGACTTCCCCGCCATTTTCCCGACGGAGAAACGGCAGCTTTGCGGATTATCTTTCTCATAGTTGGCACAGCCAAATCCAAAAGAAGTCTCCCGGATTGCCCCGCCGCAAATCGGGCAGGATATGCCCTCTATCGTCTCCGGCTCGTTTCGTGAAAAGTCAAAGTTAATTTTAACTTCTTTTCCACCCTCTTGCTGTTCACTAGTCTCCAGAATCAGGGCCGCTTTAAACTTCTTTTTCTTCTTGGAGGTAAACCCGGAGAGTACTGGGGTTCGCCCTTCCTTGAGCAAAGCCCTAACCTCCTCGTCGCTCAAATCACGCCCGGCGATCGTCCCGATTGCGAAACGGCATCCGCCGCCCTCTTTTTTATAATTGCTGCACCCGTAGCCAAAGGGCGTTGTCTCGATCGTGCCGTCACAGACCGGGCAGGAAATGCCCAGGCTTCGCTTCGCCGCAACTTTACCGTCTTTTGCTACAAACGGCAGTATCTTCTCTGCGATCTGCGATTTGAGATCTTTCTCCATCATAGAGACGGTCTCTTTGCGGATAAAGTCCTCGAGTTTTCCCCGGTAATCGTCCATCACGACCGTCCCGCGCGTGATGCCATCAAGCCCCTTTTCCCAGGAAGCGGTCATTTTGGGATTTAACAAGGCCGGCACCGTAAGGCTCACCACCTCAAACACCATCTCACCCAAGCGCTCCGGCGTCAACACCTGCGTCTTTTTGTTGAGCGCAAGATAACCGATGCGCACCAGTTTTTTGATGATTTCCGCCCTCGTCGCGGAAGTGCCGATGCCGGTGCTCTTAATCTGCTCCCTCAGCTCCTCCTCCTCAATCAGCTGTCCGGCGTTTTCCATGGCGAGCACCATAGAACCGGACGTATAGCGTTTGGGCGGGGACGTCTTTCCCTCTTTGACCGTGTATCCGATCGTATGTAACAAGTCGCCCTTTTTCACTGTCCCTGCCAGCGCAAACAGCGCTTTATTGTCGTTTTCCCCTTCTTCTCCCTTATCGGCGCGCGCACGCTCTCCCGGCATCCCCGCCACTTCCAGATAACCGGGGTTTTTCAATTCCCGCGCAGACGCAAAAAACTGCTCTGTTTTCTCCGCTGTTCTTACATCCACAGTCAGCTTTGCAGTCCTATATTCGGCCGCAGGATAAAAAATACTTAAAAAACGGCGCACGATCAGCTCAAAGATGCTGCGCTGCAGGGCGGTGAGGCGCTCTAACTCAACAAGCTGCCCCGTCGGGATAATCGCGTAGTGGTCAGTAATTTTGCTATCGTCCGTATACTGTGTTTTGGCGATATTTTTATACCTTCCCTCCTTTGTGATTGTCTCTGCGAACTTAGAAACCGGTGCAAAATTCTTTAGGCCGCCAATGTTTTTGACAATCTCTTTCGCTACCGCCGCGGAGAGCACGCGCGCATCCGTCCTCGGGTACGTCGTCATCTTTTTTTCGTACAGCTCCTGCGCTGCCGCAAGCGTCTCGTCCGGGCTGATCTTGAAACGCTTTGCACACTCCGCCTGCAGCTCCGCAAGGTTGAAAAGCAGCGGCGCCCGCTTGCGGGAAGTGCCCTGCTCTATGGAAGAAACCACCGCCTGTTTGCCGTTTAGCGTTTTTATCAGCTCTTTCGCACTCTCTTCTTTTTTGAAACCATTCTCCTTGTACAACAACGGGGACGCATAGTAGGCTGAGCCCTCTACGGCTCTCCACTCGGCGTCGACTGCCTCCTTACTGCCTTGCGCCGCCGCAAAGCTTCCGATCACGCGGTAAAACGGCGTTTCTGTAAAATCCCGTATCTCCCTTTCACGCATTACCACCATGCCCAGCACGCAGGTCATGACCCTTCCGACCGCGATCGCCGTATAACTTCTAGTTCCCGCCGCATCATTGAGCAGCCTGCCGTATTTTACGGACATCACACGCGAAAAATTGATGCCCATGGCGTAATCTTCGATGGTGCGCATGACGCCGGAATTGGCCAGATTGTCATACTCCGACATATCTTTGGCCTCACGCATCCCGCGCTTGATCTCCTCCTCGGTCTGCGAATCAATCCAGACACGAAGCTCTTTCATGCCAGGGCGGACTCCTCCGAACCGGCGAATGTTTTCCTCGATCGTCTGCCCCTCTTTCCCGGCATCACCGGCCCAGTATACCGTGTCAATATCCTCGCGGTGCAGCATACGATTTACAATATCATATTGTTTTTTTACATTGGCAATGACATCGTATTTGTATTCCTGCGGCAAAAAAGGCAAATCTTCCAACCGCCATTTCTTATATTTTACGTCGTACTCCTCCGGATACACCATCTCCACCAGATGTCCCACGCACCAGGTGATTACATATTGGCTGTTTTCGATATAACCGTCATTTCTCCCGGACACACCGAGAATGCGGGCAAACTCCTGTGCCACGCTCGGTTTCTCCGTAATGACCAATGACTTTGACAAAATATTTCCTCCCATATCTTATGATTGATCGGATATCTTATAACTCGTTCATGTCCACGAGGATGTATCGCCGATCGGCTTTCGCCAGCTCCCGAACCTCCGGGGCAAAATCTTTGGCGGAAAACAGAAAATAGTACTCCGCGCCGATATGCGCAAGTTTCATGTTCTCCTCCAGCTTTTGGCACATCGCAAGCGTCAGTTCCGTCTGGTTCCAGTTGCAGATGCCCACCATATTCTGGCGTATCTCGTTCTGGGCAATGATGTCGATATTGCCTTCTTTTCCAACCCAGGTGCCCATTTTTTTGATCGAGAGCGGCACTTTGTTGACGCGGTTGAGCAACTCTAAATATTCCATGCAGACTTCGCGGAAATAGCGCTCCAAATACTCGTCCAGACCGTTTTCGATATATTTTTCGTAGAATACTTCCGGCGGCAATTTATATAATTCCGACAAGTTTGGATAGATGAAGCGGAACCAAAAATTGATAAAATTATCGCGGATGCGGTAAACTCCCTTTTTGGCGTTATCCCACCCGCCAGTCTCAAACGACACCACTTTTTGTACGATATCAAACGCCGCCAGATTTTTCATGTACACGCTGATCTTGGCGCGGGCAAAACCGGTCTTTAAATAGAGATCGTTTAATTTATCGCAGCCGGAAGCGATTGCAGCGAGAATCGTCTCATAGACGGAAAGTTCCCGCAGCTCCAGACTGATGAGCTGTTCTGCCGCCCCAAACAGACAGCCGTCCTGCGAAAGGATATGCCTGCAAATGTTAGTCTTAAGATCCGCCGTGTGGTCCCAGCGATTGATATAGCCGGCAACGCCGCCGATCACACCATAGGTCTTGACACATTCGCTGACGGAATACTCCGGCAGAGCGCGCACTACTTCCAAAAAGTTGAGATTGGATATCTTGATCTTTGCGTCGATGCGCTTTTTTGCACTCTCTCCAAAACAGGTATCGACCTCTTTTTCAACCCAGGCCACAGCGGTTGAGCAGAGAATTACCATAACCGGGCCCGGATAAAGTTTTTTCATTTTCAGTTTGATGACTGCCTCCAGAAAAGCGGCGTCTCTCTTGGCAATCAGTTGAAACTCGTCTATGACGACCACCAGTTTGCTGCCGTCGCCGCTGCGGACACGCTTAAAATACTCCTCGTAATTATGTTTGTTGATCGGCACCTGAAACTGTGCCGCAATCTCCCGCTCCATCATGGCCTGCTGCTCCTTTGGGGACGCCCATCTGGCGCGGTAATAAAATGACTTTTTGTTTTTTAAAAAGGCGCGTATCAGATACTCTTTCTCGGAATCCGCCCTGCCATAGAGTATATAGAGCTGATTTCCCTCTTTTCGGTAATAATCTTCCAATGTTTTTAAGACCGATGTTTTTAAGACCATGGCAATCCTCCGTATCACATTTTCTTATATTTGTCCGAGCAGGAGTCATTTTTACTTAAAAATTATTATATCACCCTTTAATTTTCATGGCAATATTTTTTAGAAAATTATAGGTTATTAACCATGTTATCTAGCTGAATACCTACGACTAATGGCTGCATATTTATTCTATATAAAATGATTGTAAACTTTTTCTTTTCCTATGAGTGAAAGCGGCATCCATCGTCTCTTTGGTGTCACAGTCTCTGCTTTTTTCTTCAATA
>CAJTYI010000074.1 GCA_910584215.1 uncultured Roseburia sp.
TAAGTACCTCGGGATTTGTAATATTGAAGAAAAAAGCAGAGGCTGTGGCACCAAAGAGACGATGAATGCCGCTTTCACTCACAGCAAAGGAAAAAGTTACTATAATTTTAAGATAGAATAAATATGCATCCACTATTCATAGGTATTCATCCAAATAACTTGGCTAATAATCTATACTTATTCATTTTGATAAGATCAATCAAAACAGCGGGTGCCACTTTCATGCAGCACCCGCTGTTTTGATGCACGGGGGAAATGTTTTGTCTCCTTCCCGCTTCCAACTTCTAAACTTATTTGCGGTTGACAACCGCTTTGCGGATCATATCCACCGGAATCATGGTAAACGCCAGAATGACAACCGCAGCCCATCCAATCAGGCCGAACGGCACGCAGCTAAACATATTACCAATCCAGGTAAACACTGACACCGGAATCAATGCGGCGTTTACAATCAGCGCCTGTACCAGTATGATCGTGAAAAATACTTTGAGGAATCCCCTGTTTTCATTCAAGCCCTTAAAAATCGCAAATCCGTCGTCTCGGACATTAAATCCGTTAAACAGGGCGGAAACGATAAACAATACGAAATACGCCGTCAAATGTTTGTCGTTTGGCACGCCCACAGCCACAGCCCCGGTATCGAGCACTTTCCAGCCGCCAAACAGGTCGGCGAAAAACTCTAATTTTAAGAACAGAAAACTGATAATCGTAAGCCAGGCGCCCATCGTAACGATCTGCGCCATCATCTTTCGGCTCACGATGCTCTCGTCTCTGCGCCGGGGCGCCTCATCCATATACTTGCGGAGCGCCGGCTCATTGCCCAGCATGATCGCGCCAAGTCCGTCCATTACCAGGTTGACGAACAGCAGGTGGGTGACTTTAAGAGGCTCCTCCACGCCGAAGAACGGCGCAATCGCGCTCACCACCACGGCTGCCACATTGATGACCAGCTGGAATTTACAGAACTTTAATATATTGTGATAGATGGTACGGCCATACCAGATGGCGTCCTTGATCGACTTGAAATTGTCGTCTAGGATCACGATCTTGCCCGCCTCTTTGGCAGCCTCGGTACCACTTCCCATGGCAAAACCGACATCGGCTCTCTTTAATGCCGGGGAATCGTTGACGCCGTCGCCGGTCATGCCGACAACAAGGTTCATCTCCTGGCACAGACGCACCATTCTCGATTTATCGGTCGGAAGCGCGCGCGCGATCACACGCAGCTGCGGTATGATCTTCTTTACTTCATCGTCCGTCATACCGTTTAGCTCAGCAGAAGAGATCGCCCGGTCGGCATCGGTTTTGAGCAGTCCCGCATCCTTTGCGATCGCAACCGCCGTCTCCAGGCGGTCTCCGGTGATCATAACAACCTGGATGCCCGCTTTTTGCACCTCTGCGATCGCATCTTTCGCCTCGGCGCGCACGTCGTCACGGATTCCCACAAGACCGATGATGACAATATCGTCATTGATCTTATTTTCGGTCATGGCTTTCTCGGAATAACCAAACGCCAGCACACGCATCGCTTTGTTGGCCAGCTCGTCAATCTTTTTATTCAACGCGGCCATATCCAGCGGCTTTACATTGCCTTCCGCGTCCAAATACTGCCTAGCCTGCGCCAAAAGGCGCTCCGGCGCTCCTTTGTAAAATGTCTTGCCAATGCTGTCAATTCTCGCCTGGCTGAACTTGTTGGTGGAATTAAATCCCTGGCTGTCAGTCACGACACAACTTTTATCGGCGCCCAGCGCATGGAATGTCTCTTCGCCAATAAACTTCATCAGCGCCTGGTCGGTGGCGTTACCGCCGATCACGCGGTGCTCTGCATCAAACATCGACTGGGTATTTTTGCCAATCGCTAAGTCTACCAACCCTTTTACTTTGCTGTGTTTGCTCAAATCACCGATTGCAATAGATTTTCCGTCAGCCGTAAAGAAATCTACGACCTCGAGCATACCCTTGGTGATCGTACCGGTCTTATCGCTAAAGAGGATATTTAAGGAACCTGCAGTCTCAATACCCTCGGCCTTGCGCACAAGCACATTGTGATCTAACATCTTACTGGTGTTCTGCATGAGCACCAGAGAAATCATCAGCGGCAGGCCCTCCGGCACCGCACAGACAATAATGACAACCGCAAGGGACACAGCCTCGACGATTTTCTTTACGACTACGTCCACGCCCATGCCGAAAAACGCGCCAAAACCGCCGGAAGATATAATAAAGTAAGCAAAATACAACAGCGCGATCACGATCGCTCCGATATAGCCAAACGTAGAGATCTGTTTTGCCAGAATGCTCAACTTGACCTTAAGCGGCGAATCTGGCTCATCTTCCTGCATCTCCTCCGCCATCTTGCCCATCATGGTCTTTAAACCGACCCTGCGCACGTCGAGCACGCCCTCGCCGTCAAATACTACCGCGCCGCGGAACAAAGAAGAGCTGTCCACGAAAGTATCGCCGGTGATGTCCTCGGCCATCTGAGCGTCCGCTGCCGCCGCCGTCTTTTTGCACTCTTCCGCCTCACCGTTGAGCGCGGAATTGTCTACGCGCAGATCGCCGGAAATCAACATACCGTCCGCCGGAATCTTATCGCCGGACTGTAGTAATACTTTATCTCCGACCACAACGTCATCTACGTCGATCACCGTAATCACGCCGTTGCGGTACACTTTACACTGATCTTTTTTTGTGCTGTCCTTTAGCTCGCGATATTTGGTATCACTCGCCACGCCGGTTTTGGCCGAGACAGTTGCCACAATCAAGATTGCGATGATCGTGCCCAGCGGTTCATAAATCTCTGCATAGCCAAAGAAAAACATGATGATCATCAATGCCGCGATCGCAAGCAAAATCTTAATCATCGGGTCCCCGAACGTCTCTTTGAACTCGTCCCAAAATGTGGTCGGTTCCGAATCCGGTATCTCGTTGGAACCGAACTTACCTCTGGATTCTTCGACTTCTTTTTCAGTTAATCCATCGAATTTCATATTTCCTCTCATTCCGCCGCGCAAGCGGCATTTTATTTCAATCGCCTCTATCGTGCAATATATCTGTTAGCAAGCTGGCCCAGTCCCGGATCATTGGTTCCCTGTCCGATGGCGTTAAACTTCCACTCGCCGTTATGTCTATAAACTTCTCCGAATATGACTGCCGTCATGCCGGAATAATTCTCCGTCAGGTTATATTTGCACATTTCTGTATTGTTGGATGCATCCACCAGGCGAATGAATGCGTTTTGTATCATGCCGAAATGCTGTCTTCTCTTTACGCAGTCGTAAATGTTGACAACCAGGACAATCTTATCGTATTCCTGCGGCACGCGTGCAAGGTCAACGATAATCTGCTCGTCATCCCCGTCGCCCGCTCCAGTCAGATTGTCCCCCATATGCTGGACAGTTCCTGACATATGCTGCAGGTTGCCAAAATACACAATATCTTCTTTGCGCACCAGCCTGCCGCCCTGCAACAACAGTGCGGAAGCGTCACAATCGATCGGCAGCGGCTTGGGGGCAAAAAAACCTCTCTTTTGCTGCACTTCGTCCCAGCCCAAACCAATCACGACGCGTGAGAGACCCGCGCTCTCTTTTGTTAAACTGACCTTCTGGCCTTTTTGTAAACTGATTGACATTTTAATCCTCTTTCTTAAATTATGATATATTTTGCGCGAAAAAGACCTGTTTTTGACATTTTCACGCTTTTCTTGATTTCTGGGGTATTCTCGCGCATCCCAAGTTTGCGGATGCTTTTCGTTCACAAACTTGGGTGCGAAGAATTGAAAAATCTTTCACTCTTTTTTCTATGATACCTGTACGCCGTAGCTTGCGCAGAGTGCCGCCAGGCCGCCCTGGAAACCGCTGCCGATCGCGTTAAACTTCCACTCGCTGCCATTTTTGTACAGCTCGCCGAACACTGCCGCCGTCTCGATCGAGAAATCCTCGCCGAGATCGTAGCGCACCAACTCCTCGCCTGTCACTTCATTGCAGATACGAATAAACGCGTTGTTGACCTGACCGAAATTCTGGCGTCTCTGCTCTGCCTCGTAGATCGTACAGGTAAACACAATTTTGGTAATATTGGCAGGCACCATGGAAAGGTTGACCTTGATCTGCTCGTCATCTCCCTCACCCTCGCCGGTTAAGTTATCCCCCATATGTTCCACGCCGCCGGAGGGATGCTTTAAATTGCCATAAAATATGAAATCCTCCTGTGCTGAAATCTTTCCGGTGTCAGCCAGCATAAACGCCGCCGCATCCAAATCAAACGCAGAGCCGGTGTCAAACTGGTTCACGTCCCATCCCAAACCGACAACAACTTTCGTCAACCCCGGGTTATCCTTTGTCAGACTCACTTTCTGACCTTTCTGTAAACAAACTGGCATAATAATACTCCTTTCTGTATCTCAATCTTAATGATTGCAAAAACTATGTCTGTACCTATTTTTACTTGATTGCAAAAACTATGTCTGTACCTATTCTTACTTGATTGCAAAAACTATGTCTGTATCCATTATAATGCTTTTGTGTATTCCATCTTTAATGATAAAAACCACGTGATTACTCTTATTGTTTCCTATCCTCGATGCTTCTTACCATGATAATATCTTAGTTACCCTTTTCTTATCTTTGGGTCATCTACGCCACTTCAATGCCATAGTGGCCGCAGAGCGCCGCCAGGCCGCCCTGGAAACCGCTGCCGATCGCATTAAACTTCCACTCGCCATTGTGGCGGTACAACTCGCCGACAACCACAGCCGTCTCGATTGAGAAATCCTCTCCCAGATCATAGCGAATCAGCTCCGTGTTGGTCGCCTCGTCAACAATACGGATAAACGCGTTGCTGACCTGCCCGAAATTCTGGCGTCTCTGTTCTGCATCATAAATCGTAACGGTAAACGCCACTTTCTCGACGTTGGCAGGAATCTTGGAAAGGTTGACCTCGATCTGCTCATCATCCCCCTCTCCCTCACCGGTAAGATTATCGCCCATATGTTTTATTGCGCCGCTGCCATGCTCTAAGTTGCCGTAGAAAATAAACTCTTTCTCCGTCGGGCATTTTCCGTTGCCGCCCAGCATAAATGCCGCCGCATCCAAGTCAAAATCAGCGCCGGAGTCAAACTGGTTTACATCCCAGCCAAGACCTACCATGATGTTTTTCAGGCTCGGATTCCCCTTTGTCAGGTCTACCTTCTGTCCTTTTGATAAATTGATTGGCATATCTATGTCCTCCTTAAAATATAATTATTTTGCCTTTTCGGGCATATGATACATCCTGTTGAACTCATTCTTAATATTTTCCAGACGCGCCTGATCCTCAATGCGCTGTTTGCGCGCATTTTCCTGAATCTGTTTTGTCTCCTCAATACCGTTGGTTATAGTTCTCCAGGTAGTCTCCAGTGTCTCAATTTTAATGGAGCTGCCCGACGCCATGCGGGCGGTCATCTTCGACTGCTCCACCGTGTTCTGGGCATTTTTAATCAACATTTCGTTTGTCTTTTCATCCAGCGCGGACATGGCCTCGGCCTGAATCCTCTGGCGTTTCAACATGATAGCCTGCGCCAACGCCTGTTTAAATACCGGAAGCGTGATAATAAATGCAGAATTAATTTTCCTGACAAGATTCATGTTAGAAAATTCCATGGTCTTAATCATCGGTATGGACTGCATCGCCACACTCTCCGCCGTGCGCAGATCCTGTGTACGCTGCTCTAACATCATGAGCGCCTGCTGCAAAGAGGTGAGCTCAAACTGGATGGAATTATCCCCGGTAGCCTCCATATCAGCCTGCCGTTTGGCAATATAATCTTCAATCTCACGGCATCCCTGCTCGCCCGCCAATATATATTTTACCAATTCGTGATAGTATGCCACATTTGCGTCAAACATACTGTTGAGTTTTCGGTTGGACTGTTTGATCTCGGACTCGTACTGCTTCAACTGTACATAGATCTTATCTACCTCATCCCCCATAGTATGATATTTTTGTAAAATCTTGTCCAGTTGTTTTCGCAGATTGCCGAAAAATTTGTCAAAGAGCGAAGGGTTGTCCCGTATCTCATCAATATCAAACTTTTTCATGATATTAGCCAGTGTATTTAACATCTGGCTCGAATCGTCGAGCTGAGACATATTCATGCTGTTTAACACCACATCCGATGCTTTGGAAATCTCTTCCGCGGCCTGCGCTCCAAAGGTAACAATCGTCTCCAGATTGCCGATCTCGATGGTACTGACTAGATCATCGACCTCCTTAGAGCCCACAAGCGCTGCATCCATCTTCTTTCTGTCGTCCACAATGTCATACTGCTCCACCACCATCACTTCATTTTTGGCGTCGGGCACTGATGCCATTTCCGGCGAGACCGTCTGTGGTGCCGCCGTTGCTGTCTTGCTAAAGTCTAAACCCATACTTTCCTCCATTCTTATAGTTTCATATGCTAAAACGTCCTGCGACGCTGTTCCCGTTTTTGTTTTCGTATGCGCATACCCTCGCGTTTTCTGTTTTGTTGTTCCTATGCATATACGCGTGCGTTTTCTGTTTTGTTGTTCCTATGCATATACGCGTGCGCTTTCTGTTTTGTTGTTCCTATACACATACGCCCACGCCTCTGTTTTCGCTCTGCAATCGAGCAAGCGTTGTCCAAAAATATAATCAGCGTTTAAATATTCGATTCCAAAAAGATTCCTTCTCTGCCCGCACGCTGCCCACCTGTGAAAAGTCCGGCACTCGAAGATCATAGACATAATCGCCGATCTGGTGCTCCTCCATCACTTCTTTATTAAAATAGCGTTCTACGATCTGATAGCCGGTCGGAACAAACAAAAGGATGTCAAAACCAACCAAATTCAAAAATGCACATAAGATGGCATCTTCTAAGGAGATCGCGTTCTCTGTCGTGTTGATATAGATTAATTTGGGATTCTTCTTGGTAAAATCAAATTTTTGTATCAGCCTCACCACTTCTTTGGGCAGATGAAATACGGCCGCCACAATCGTGTACTCCATACCGTTTTCCATGGTACCCTTGATGATGCGCTGATCAATCAGCAGCTGTAATTTGTTAAATATATGTTCCTGCATCTCCTCGCGCAATACGCCGTAAGGATACTGCGGATGCGCTTTGATCTTTTGCCGCTGCAGCTTACCGTTTTTATAAAACTCCGTCGCCAGCGCGCGCATGGGGTTTGGCGCCGCCGAACTGATAAATGGCACCTCTTTTACTACCAGCGTATCCTCCGTTATGAGCGCTTTGATCTCGGACCAGTAGCGCGGCATCTGCCTCTCCTTAACACCGCTCACTTTTGCAAAAATCACAGGTAATGTGACAAGTTCTTCCGCTGTTGTAAAATTTGGGCGGTATTTTACTTCCTGATTCCACAAAATAGATATCTCTTCATACATCGTCTGTAATGTGACACTGTTGGCCTTTTCATACTGCATATTGCGGTAAAGGCCGGAATCGCGGTACATCACTTCATCTAATTCACGCTCCGCATGGTAGGCGGCCGTGCCCATATGAATCTCGGCCCCGTCCTGCGGGAAATGGGAGAGTGCCAGCGAATCCGCATAATGAATTTCGTAGAGTTTATCATCGGTAAACTGGCAGCCGTGCGCTAAATTGGGAACCAAAAACAACACATCCACGGGAAGTGCGGCCATCATCCGGTAAAACAGGGCTTCATTTTCATCGCGGCATCCGCCAAAGACAATCAGGCACGCCGTTTCCGGCAGTTTTATGCTGCCGAATAGATCGCGCTGATATCGTTTCAGCCAGCAGAGAAGATACACCGCCTTATTCATAAGCTTGTTTTGACTGATTCCCGGTTGGTCCGCCTCCTTGAGCATCACATCCAAAAACGCTTTGTTTGCCAGGCTCTGCATATTTTGGTTTCCCGAAAACTGTATATTTTTTGACAGAAAGAAAAGCATTTGCTCCTTGTCTGCGTAGCTGCCTCTCTCAATCCAGGCAATCTCCTCCGGCCCCGGTTTTGCAATCGCCCCGTCAATTATCACTGTATTACGCTTTGTATTTTTTAACTCCAGATAAAACTGATATAATTCGTTGATATAAGTCAGCTTATCCTCCACGCCGCTGATGCGTATCAGGCAGTTATAAAAAAATCTCCCGTCACTGCCGCGGCTGGCTGTGGGCGTCAACACGTCGCGCAGTCCTTTGCCCTCTATCCAAGCGTTAGTACAGGGCTCCAATGGCGGCAATGTCCCGTACAGGCGCCGCCTGTTCTCCTGCCGCTGCAACTGCTCGCGCAGCTGTCTGATCCCAAATCCCGGTGGAAAAGCGCCAAGCCCCGGTGTTTCAAACAAATCCGACTGACGGGACTGTGGATCAAGCTTGCGGTAATTGTCATCTCCACGGCATTGCACCAGCACTATATCACAGCCGGTTTTGGCTATTACCGACAGCAAGAGCAGCTCATAATTGCTGACTTCCCCCTCATAAAGAATCTTCGGCAGCTGGTTCTCGCCCAAACGGTTTGTCAGCCGTTCAAACTTATAATAGAGCCAGCACATAAACTTAATGTAGGCATTTTTGAGGATATTATCATTTTTACCGGCACGCTTAAGCTCCAGCAGACAATCATATATGGCGGCGGCCAGCTCACCGCGCTGCGCCGCATTCATGCGTGGCAGCCATTTCTTTAAACTGGATTCAATAAATCCCATATGGAGCATGAACTCTTTGCCCATGATCTCCTCATAATAGGCAAGATTTTTTTCATCAGGGTTGGGGATTCTGCCCTCTATCACGACGCCGCTCTGTCTGGCCGCCTCATAGTATTTGGCCAGAAATTCCCGCACCTGTTCATGATAGCCGCAGATTCGGTAAAAATATATCCCGCGCTCCGCCCTTTTATCCAATGTCAGGAAAAAATCATTCAATTCACGGATTTTTTTGTGTTCTAACATTCTCTTAATACCTGTTCATTTTATTTTTGTTCATCACATAGCCAAGGCCCGCCCCGACAAAACCGCCGAGAATATGCGTCAGATTAGAAATGTTATTATGTTCAAATAAGCCGCTGTATACCTGACCTCCAATGTAGATTACCGTCACCAAGATAAATGTCAAAGGGATTCTACCCTCGCGAATACTGGTAAACGAGGAGAGCAGAATCAGCGCAAATACCACGCCGCTCGCTCCCAGCAGCTGTATATGCGGAAACAGGATAAAATGCACCAGCCCAGTCACCAATGCAGTAGACAGCACCACAAACAACATATTGGCAGAACCATATTTTTCTTCCAGCAGGGGACCGATCACGAGAATCATCATAATATTTCCAAGAAAATGATCCCAGTTCGCATGGCCTAAGATATGGCCGAAGAAGCGGACGTAGGTAAAGGGGCTAAACAGTGACGAACGATATACAGAAAACAACAGGTTATTTGTCGCGCCTTTCGTCGCACTGTTTAGCAGATATGCCAAAAGGCAGAGTACGGCAAATCCTAAAATCACCGGGGAATTAAACGATATTTTGGTTCTTTTCAATGCAGTGCTCATGTTTACCTCCTATGATATAAAGCCCTGAATAAAGGAATTGATACACTCGTATCCCATGGCAAGGTTGATATTTTGCGCGTTGTCCATGCCGGCCGTGCTGATGCCGATCACCTCACCGTACATATTTAACACCGCGCCACCCGAGCTTCCCGGCGAAGTGGGCGCCGTGAACTGTATCATATCAACCATGTCAATGGTGCGGAATCCGGCAATAATCCCGTCGGAGACGGAATTGAAAAATCCGAGCGGACTTCCGATCGCCACAACCTTCTGTCCGCGCACCAGGGGTTCCTTGCCCCGGTAGACAGGCAGCGGCTTAAGCTCCCTCTGAATGCGGATAACGGCCAAGTCAAGTACTGGATTGTACTTAATCACCTCATCGGTATCGTATGTATTTTCTTCCTCCTCGATGCGGACGGAATAGTAATAACCGCCGCTTGCCACATGATTATTGGTAAGAATATATCCCCTCGGCCCGACCATAATCCCGGAACCGGTGCCGATCACTTGCCCCTGCTTGTCGCGTATGGCGATCATCACGACAGACTTTGCGAGCTGCGCAAGCTCCTCATACGTCAGTTCCCGCCGCTCTATGGCTGAGGCCGCCGGCTGCCTTGTGGGCGGAAGTAACAGGCTGCCCCCGTGCCGCCCCGGCTGCGGCGCCCCGCGGCCTGCGGAACTCCCGGTTGCTCCTGCAGGCCGGGACTTTGCGGGCGGCTGTGCACCCGGGGAAACCGACACTGCCGACGAACGCCCCCCAGCCGGCGGCTGAGTCCCCTGCAAAGACTGTGCGCCTGATACGGCCTGGGACGGTCTGCGTCCAGCGCGCGGCGGTATCTGGATACGAATGGGCGACTGGCCGTCGCCGTTGACGCACTCCGGCGGCTGTGCCACGACGGCATTGTTTTGTGTATAACATTGCCGCTCATTAGTGCTAGAGACAGCATTATGTTCCATGCCTGCCGACACGGCTGCGCTCTCAAAATCTGCTGATGCGGCTCTGCTGCCGTCATAGACTGGAATAGAGAGTGCCCCGTATGCTCCAACCTGAAATGACCCCGACAAGTCGAGAGCTTTCAATTCTTCCCCAATATCACCTGCCGTCTGGAGCAGTAAGACATCACACCCCAGCAGGGTAAGAAAGTAAGCGAAGAAATATTCCTGCCGCTTGGTGACATTTTCCATCACCACTTTGACTGTTTTTTTCTGATCCCACGCGGTTAAAGCTTCACACAGCACGGCATCCAGCCAAAACAACAGTTTCACTCCAAAATTCTTTTCGATCGACGCAGTGGATGCCTGTTTTCCGCGAAACAGCGTGAGTACATCGGCAAGCGCCTTTCCCGCCACGGCGGCAAATTCTGCGCATCCCGGCAGCGTTTTCACCGCCGCCGCTGCTCTGCCGCTCTCCTCCCAGCGGGCATAACAGCCGGAATAGTACTCCACATCCTCCACTGCGCTCATGCGCGGCAGAGAAGATATGCGAGCATAAAAACAGTCCCCGTTGGCAACAAGACGGTTCATATCCGCATCCATCTTTTGGATATCGGAGGCCAGAGTGGCATTGCAGCCTAATGCACGCACAAAATATACATCTTTGCAGTCCCTGTTGATGCCGCCCTTTATATTTTCAAAGGATTCTATGGACGCAACAGCAATGATATTGTGTCTGTATCGCAACATATGAGGTTCCATTTCAAACAGCCATACCTTTCTTCACATAATAAAGCGACACTTACCCGGCCAATTCCGGCCGTCCGCAAGTCTCCCGCATCAGCTCTTTTACAATACTTGTTATTATTTTATCACACCTTTCCACAAATTTCTACGCGATAAGCGCGAAGAATTTATGAATTAATGAAATTTTAATGTTGGGCTGCGCCGTCAATATATTTTGACAGCCGCATGATCTATGCTATAATAAATATGACAAAAAAGTCTGGGTAACAGCAATATGACAAAGGAAAGGGGATATCAATGAAATCCGCAATTGGAACAAGAGAAAACGTTAGAATTATTGATCAGTTTGAGAGCGGCGGCCTGCGCGTGGAAGTGCTCGAATATGAAAAGCTGCTGGGACTGACAAACGCCACTATGGCGCAGCAGGTCTATTTTATGGAAAAACAAAATATCCGTGTCAGACAGATTGCGCTGTACTTAAATAATGAAAAAGTTACGATCGAAAAGGGCGCGATGAGCTATTTTCAGGGAAATATCGAAATGGTCAGCGGCGTGACCTTAGGAAATGCTCTAGGCCGGATGATACGCGGCGCAGTCACCGGAGAGCACATGGCGCAGCCGGAATACACCGGAACCGGTCTGCTGGTGTTAGAGCCGTCATTTAAGCATTTTCTGGTGTTGGAGCTGGCTCAGGGCGAGTCCATCATCGTAGATGACGGCATGTTCTACTGTGCGCAGGGCAGCGTCACGGTGAAAGCGGTCGCACAGCAAAATATCAGTTCCGCCGTTGCCGGGGGCGAGAGCATCTTCCAGCAGCAGCTCACCGGCCCTGGCCTAATCATTCTCGAATCCATCGTCCCCATGTGCGAGATCGACGTGATCGAAATGCAAAACGATGTCCTGCGCGTGGACGGCAACTTCGCTGTTCTCCGCTCGGCGGGCCTTGGCTTTACCGTAGAGCGCAGCGCCAAAACGCTGATCGGCTCGGCTGTCAGCGGCGAGGGTCTTGTAAACGTATACCGCGGTACGGGTCAGGTATGGCTGGCACCTACGATCAAAGTATACAAGACTTTGCAATTGGCACAGTCGATGGGTGTGAGCGCTACCAAAATCAATATGAACACCAGCCGTTCCTAACTTAGGCGATACGCACAGGTCACCAAACCTGCCAGAAAATATCTCCCTATCGAGATATTTGCGGTGCAGCTTATGTATCTGCGATTTTTTTTATGATACCGCACGCCTTATAATGTGTCATCGGATAATATCTGACCGGTACATGTTTTTCGGCGGCTAACTGAACGATGTGTCTTAATTCCGGCGCATCCTTGCAGCGCTCGTCCACCAGAACCTGCCACGGGACGCGCCGGAGCAGAACACGCGTCGTTTCGCCGATGCCCGGCTTAACCAGATTGATATCCTTGACACCAAACGCCTGCGCAATTCTCTGCGTCTCCTGCAATCCAGTAAAAGAAGAGGTTCTTTCTTCCTGTGTCTGTACGTTAATCTCATTTGTCTGTTTGTCTGTCTTTGTCTCTTTTCCCTTGGACGCTTTGTCTCCCGCTTTTCTGTGGCATTCTACAACCGCCTCCTCTCGCAGCTCCGTGTCTTCTTGGCACTTTAGATCACTTTTCTTTTTGGCTATTTTCTGTATTTTTTCACCGCTCTTCGTACTTTGTGGCGTCATATTATCGGTCTTATACAGTTCTTTCTCGATCGCCTCGATAAACGGGTACGACAAGTCCCGCTCCCGATATGCTCCGTAATAGACAGCACCGTGAAAATCATGTTTACCAATAACATCTGTCCGCAGAAAGGTACGGCTGATGAGACCGGAAACAGTACAGTTCAGGCAGGAACTGGGAATTAGAATATCCTCACGCGTGCCGCAAAGCGGCACCATGCCGGCTGGGTCAGCCAACACGGCAAGTTCCGGTGAAACACCGGGATATGCGGGGATCTCGCGCTGCAATTCACGCAATATAGCGCCTTTTCCAATCCACCCGTCGACAAACAGCAGACGTTCGGGCGCATAGCGCGCGAGCAGATACTGCATGGCATTGTCATCGATTCCCCGGCCACGGATGATAGAAATCGAATAGTGCGGCGCGTCTATCCCATAGCGGCGCCGCAGGCAGTGCTTTAATAAAATTCCGATCGGAATACCCGCCCGCGCCAGAGACACGAGCACGACATGTTCCCCCCGCTGTGCGGCCACCTTGCCTGCTAATACCGCCACGGAATCGGCCACCCGCCCGGCGAACATCTCCAACGCCTGATAATAAATCTTCATATAACTTTCTGTAGGAACATACTCTACCGGCAGCATCTCGCTGTAATGCATTCCCTGCTGTATCAAACGTTCCCGCTCCGTCGCGGGCAGCGGCTCGACGATACCCGTAATATCTTTTAAAAGTAATGTCACGTCTTCTTTTTGATAGGAAGTCTGCATCATTGATTCCTCCTTTCGGGACAGCGTACCGAATCCAAATCATATCACGCCAACAATCAGCGGCGCGTAAACTCACATGCTCTGCCAATAAATGATCGTAATATCCTCATTGCCGCACTCCCAAAGCACATTGACCAGCGCATACTCTGCCTCTTTCTTTGTCTGGGAAGCATCCGTAAATACAAACACTTTATCATAATTTGCAGCATTGTATAAATATGTCATTCTGTTCCTGTCATAAACGCTTGGCAGCAGATACCGCACATGCAGCGGATAATCCTGCGCGCTGCTGACCTCCACCGGCCCTCTGGTCGTCGCGTGAAACCGCACATCTGCCCCCTGCTCCTCCAACTTGGCAGCAACATAGAGTCCGGGAAACATAAATTCCTCGGTCCCAAGGACAAGCATTTTCTTTCCAGATATATCATCTAAATTTAATCCTATTTTAATTATAGTCTCTCTCCAGAGATAATCGCAGGCATTTTGGTATGTTTTCCCGTCTGTTAGCGTTCTGGCATCAACCGCACCTGCTACTTTTAGCACTTGATAAGAGCACGGCGGCTTCTCCTGACTGCCAGCAAAATACACACCATTCTTTACACAGGATGCCGCCCGCTCTGCGAACATGCTCCTGTCTGCCTCCATCAGTGTATGCAGCGCAATACCCTCCCTTTGATAACGGCACTTTTCTTCCTGCTCCATGCAATTGAGCAGTGATGCGACAGAAAAGCGCAGTCTTTCCCCGTATTCTGACTGCAGCCGGGTGACCAGATTTAGAATTGTCCTGCCAGTCGTCACTTCGTCGTCGACAAAAATAATTCTGACACCGGAATCGCGCAAAAAATCCAATCCATTTTTTACCACTCTTTGTTCTGTTGCGTGGCTGTGTTCTTCCAAAAACTCCAAATACTCCTTGCCATCTATAGTTTCACGCGTTGTCTGTATATAAGGACACGCAAGAGATACCGAAACAGCGGCGCCTATGGCGGTTGCCGTCTCCGCAAAACCCACAATCAGCAATTGTTCCTCTCTGTATTCCTGCCGCAGTATGTGCGCCAATGTCTCAAACATGGCAAGCGTCTCATTGGGCTGTGCCGGCATATATTTCCCCTGAAGCCGGTTTACCATCAAATAGGGACGTTTTTTGTTATTTTCCCGCTGTGCAATGCGAATCAGATGTTCCACTTTATACATGAAATTGCTTCTCCTTTCACTTGCCAAGTTACAATATTAATCTGATCGAGCCGGAAGTTCTTCCCCCGCTCATCGCGCGAGACGCGCACAGCTTTCGCTGTTCTTTTACTTTCGCGCCCCGTGCGCAGGACGAAGCTTTTCCATTCCGCAGGCTGCGCATATATTTTTCTAATATAGGAATGACATTCGCTTAGGCGTTTCTCACAACAGAGGATTTCCTATGACATAAAAATAAAAAATATGCCTGATAGCTCACTTCGCTAACAGGCATTTTCCACTGTGGGAAATCTTGACTCAACTGTCCCACCCTGCTGTGATTCTTTCCGCCTATTTTTCTCTAACGGAAAGTATAGCACAAAATAACAAAAATTGGCAAATTTTATATTTATTTAATAAAACGGAAACGCGCTTATAAATTCCTCCAAGCATTGTATTCGCCGGTGTTTTAACAACACATCCGCATAGATTCCCCTCGTATCCGCATAAAGTTTTTGCAGATGAAGCTCACGCGCATCTGTCGTCATCCCTTCCA
>CAJTYI010000075.1 GCA_910584215.1 uncultured Roseburia sp.
GCGGGAGTAAAGGGCTGTGATTTTGCTGTAATCATTCATGTGCATACCCTCCTGCGTCAATATATGTGTTGCTTACAGTTAAGATTATGCACCTCAGAGGATCGTCTTATTGGCAGTAATCGCGGGATATTTCGCCTTTATTCGCCGCAGATGTTTTTTTTATACAAAAAATGATATCGGCCCACCCCAAAAGTCCGAGCGTCACTTTTATTCGGGCGTTTGCTTCGGTTCCAGCCGAGCGCGCTTTATGGCCGTTATAGCCGTTAAAATTTTTTTCTGCCGTCAGGCTGCGCCGTTTATTTTGGCTGCATAAAAAAAGTAGGTTCATTCTGGCTCCTTTTTATAAAAGTATGTCAAGGCTTTTGTACATTTCAAAAATCAGCTATGGCGGCCGGTTTCTTTTCGTTGTATAATAAACATATTCATTTGTATGCGATTAGCTGGACAAAACGAAACAATGAGGTAAACAATGGACGAAAAAACATATTCAATCCGGGAGTTTTCCAGGCGCTATCGGCTTCCCTCCTCGACACTGCGCTATTATGAGGAGGTGGGGCTTTTGACTGACGTCATCCACACGGATAACGGGCAGCGCCTGTATACGGATAAGCATGTAGAGCGGATGGACGGAATTCTATGTTTCAAGCGGGCAGGGATGCCGATTTCTAAAATGCAGGACTATTATCATTATGAGGAGCATCTGCCGGAAAATATTGACCGGATTATCGCGCTCGTCGGCACGCACGAAAAAGAGCTGGAGCGGCAGCTCATTGATTTGGAAGCAGATCTGGCGCATATCCGCCGGAAGGTTTACTTTTTTGACGAAGTGAAAAGAGCCTTGCAGGAGGGCAGGGAGCAGCCCAAGTGGGCAGAAATGTTTCCGCCGGAGGAAAGTATAAGATGAAGTTATTATTGACGGCGGTCAACGCAAAATATATTCATTCCAATCTGGCGGTTTATTCCCTGGCGGCGTATGCCCGCACTTACAAGTGCCGGGAGGACCGCTATGAGGTGTCGTTGGCGGAATATACCATCAACCATCATCCCGATCAGATTTTGTCCGGCCTCTATCAGAAAAGACCGGATGTGCTGTGTTTTTCCTGCTATATCTGGAATATAAGGTGTGTGGAGGGATTGATCGAAGAGTTTCACAAATTGTGCCCGCATGTGCCCATTTGGGTTGGCGGCCCAGAGGTGTCCTATGAGGCCGAGGCGTTTTTGGAGAGCCATCCGGCAGTAACGGGTGTGATGATCGGAGAGGGGGAGGAGACGTTTCTGGAGTTGTGCCGGTATTATGGCGGGGGAGGCGGCCTTTTTGCAATTGCAGGTATTGTATACCGTGACGGCAGCAGGATTTGCAGCACGGGAACAAGGCAGCCGCTTGATATGAATAAAATACCGTTTTGTTATCAGAGCACGGAGGATTTTAAGAATCGTATTATTTATTATGAATCCAGTCGCGGATGTCCGTTTTCCTGCAGTTACTGTCTTTCGTCGGTGGATAAAAGGCTGCGTTTCCGCGATGTGGATCTGGTGAAAAGGGAACTGGCCTTTTTTATGGACAAGCAGGTGCCGCAGGTCAAGTTTGTCGACCGGACGTTTAATTGCAGCCGCGCACATGCCCTGGCGATCTGGCGTTTTATCCGGGAGCAAGACAATGGCGTCACCAATTTCCATTTTGAGATATCGGCTGACCTTTTGGGCGAGGAGGAGCTTACGGAGCTTGCCGCGATGCGCCCGGGGCTGGTACAGCTTGAGATCGGCGTGCAGTCGACCAATCCGGCTACGATCGCAGAAATTCACCGCACCATGGAGCTGGGGCGCCTCAAGGAGACGGTACTGCGGATAAGAGCGGCGGGAAATATTCATCAGCATCTCGATCTGATTGCGGGACTTCCGTGGGAGGATTACGATTCCTTTGTGCGATCGTTTGACGAGGTTTACGCACTGAAGCCGAATCAGCTTCAACTCGGTTTTTTAAAATTGCTAAAAGGTTCGTATTTGCATGAACATGCCAAAGAGTACGGTGTTATCAGCCATACCGGTCCGCCTTACGAAGTGCTGCAAACTGACTGGCTTTCTTATGACGATATTCTGCGCATCAAAAGAGTGGAGGAAATGCTTGAAGTCTATTATAACAGCGGCCAGTTTGAGGTCACGATGAAAGTGTTGGAATGTTGTTTGCACAGCGCTTTTGCAATGTTTGCTCAGTTGGGCGATTTTTATGAGCGGCAGGGATATTTTGGCATGAGCCATTCCCGCCTGCGGCGGTGTGAGATTTTGCTGGAATTTGTGGAAAAATATTACCGCGAGGCGACAGACGTGATAAAAGAAAGTCTGATTTTTGATTTGTATTATCGGGAAAATGCAAAAACCAGACCCGCCTGGGCGGCCAATCCTGCGGAGTGGAAACCGTTCACACGCCGTCTCTGTAAATGCGGCAGCCAGAGTCATCTGGAACGGTTTTCCTACCGCTTTCCCGATAAATCTGTGCCCACAATAGTCTCTTTGCCAAGAGCAGAGCGGCAGCCGGTGTATGTATTGTTCGATTATGCGAGGCGGGACCCGCTGGACCATCAGGCACATGTGCAAGAGGTAGAGCTTTCTGTGGGCAATCAGGTTCATGCATAGAAGTAAAAATCATGCCTGTGACGATTAGAAAAATGGATGGAAGATAGATCTGGGAATGGTCAGGCAAATGCGGAGGGTATCAGACAGATGTTAGAAGATTACGTGGTGATTGATTTGGAAATGACCGGTTTAAACCCAAAGACGGACGCGATTCTGGAGGTGGCGGCAGTGCGGGTGCGGGCGGGGAAGCCGGAAGCTACCTTTCAGGCGCTGGTTAAGACAGAGCGCAGACTGTCCGATAAAATTACCGAGCTGACCGGCATTACGGAAGAAATGACGAGACACGCGCCTGATGCCAGGGAAGTGATGGCAGCATATTTTGAGTTTATCGGGGAGGACGTTTTGGTGGGACATAATGTCATCTTTGATTATAGTTTCCTTAAACAGTGGGCGGTCAACCACAAAATTACGTTTGAGAGGATGGCTGTCGATACGCTTAAGCTAGCGCGCAGATTCTTGCTGCCAGAGCAGAAAAAGACACTGGAAGACCTGTGTATCTATTTTGAGATTCCAAGGGAAAACGGGCACCGGGCGCTTGACGATGCGCTGGAGACAGCGCGGTTGTTTGAATGCCTGCAACAGCAATTTTTTGAAACTGCCAAAGAGGCATTTGCGCCAAAACTCTTGCAGTATAAGGCAAAAAAACAGTCGCCGGCGACGGAGTATCAGAAAAATTATTTGAAATCGTATGCGAAATATTTTCATCTGGCCCTGCCGCAGCCGCTCGATGCTATGACTAAGAGCGAGGCGTCTCGCCTGCGGGATGTCTGGTTTGTGCGCTACGGGCGGATGCCGCAGTAGCGCAGTGCGGGTTATACGAGATTGTCCAAATGCCCTACTATCGAATGTTTCATGACGGAATTGAGAGCGGATGCTTGTTCTTTTAATCGGGTCACAGCTTCGCTATTGCCGTGTTTTTGATAAAGCTGCCCGAGCAGCAGATAATTTTTGCTGATGTCGGTGCCGCAGGATATGCCGTATTCGAGGACAGTCTGCGCTTCTTTCTCATAGCCAAGGGTAAGCAGACATTCGCCGTATGCGGCGATTGTGCTGCAAAGTACGGCAAAATTATCGTCGCATTCCGACAGAGTGGGCAGATTGGCGGCGCCGTATTTAAGCTTTAAATCCGTGTTGCTTTCACCCGAGAGATTTAAAATCTGCTTGGTGCCAAGCTCCTGCAGCGCGGCCTCGTAGCCCGAAAGTTCACTGTTTTGACAGATACCTATTGGAAAAGTATCCAGGGGTATGGTAATATAGGGAAGATTGCTGATATCCTTGCGCCTGGCAAAATTGGCGTCCGTTTCCCGTTTCCAGAATGCTTCCGTGGCGTCCTGCTGCCGGCGCGCCCATTTTTTGCTCGCGCCGGTGACGATGGCGATGACAATAATAAATAAACCTATAAATCTCATACAATAAAGAATCCTTTCTGGTTTTCATTTTATTCTATAGTATAAAAGGAGCGATGACAATGTATAATTTTAGTAACAAAAAAAATAATAAAGTAGTTGCGATAATCGTAATCGTGTTGGTTGTGGTGATGGCGCTCTCGACAGTCCTCGCCGCACTGCTGTAACGCCCGCGGACAAAGCGCGGCGTGGGGAGTGGGGGGAGACGATAGTGCAGGTTTGGCAGCGTTGCCGCCACTCTGTCCGGCGCCGCTTCATATGTAAAAATATACTAAAATAAGCGGTGCAAGTCAATCATATTCGTGGTTATGCATCTTGAAAAACCGTTATTTTTCAACTATAATGAGGCAAAAGTGTGAGAAGAAAATCTAATCGCATGCGGCAGAGGCCGCCTCGCGAAGATTTTCTACGGCGCCAAAACAGCGCCTTTCTCACACAGAAGAACGCCAAAGCAGCGTTCTTCTCATAATTTGATAGAAATGGAGCAGGGAATGAGAAATATCAAAAAAGGACTGGGAGTTTTGGCGTTGGCCGGGTTTTTCGGCGCGCTGTCTTTTACGGCCGGTTCCGTATATGCCGGGCAGGAAGACGATAAAATTGAGAACGGCATCTATATCGGAGAGATCAATGTTGGCGGCATGACGGCCGCGGAAGCTAAGGCTGCGATCGCCGACCATGTAAATAATTTGCAGAGTGCCATGTTTACGCTCGAGACGGCTTCCGGCAGCCTCGAAGTCAGCGCGCAGGAGCTTGGCGTGTTCTGCCAGGATGACTCCGTCGTGGAGGAGGCCATGGAGGTCTGCAAGGGCGGCAGTTTAATCAAGCGCTATACGGACAAAAAAGATTTGGAGCAGGGCGAGCTGACGTTTGATATTTCTCTGGATGTGGATCAATATGTGGTCTCGGCTTTTTTGGAGGAGAAGAGCGAAGCGCTCAACCAAAGTGCGGTGGACAACGGATTGGTGCGGGAAAACGGCGCATTTCGTTTTATTGAGGGAAAGCCTGGCGTACAGGTCAATGTGCCGGCGTCTGTGGAAGCGATTGCATCCTACATCAGCGAACAGTGGGAGGGCGGCGATGCGTCTTTAGAGCTGGTGGCGGAGGTCGTGGAGCCGCGGGGCAGCAGGGACGAACTGTCAAAAATCACAGACTTGCTCGGTGGGTTCAGTACCAACTACCGCACATCCTCCGCGGGGCGCTGCACGAATATCGCAGTCGCGGCCGGAAAGATCAACGGCACGCTGCTGTATCCGGGCGAGGAGTTTTCCGTGTACGCAACGATCGGACCGCTGGAAGCGTCAAACGGATATGAGCTGGCGGGCTCTTACGAGAACGGACAGACCGTGGATTCCTACGGCGGCGGTGTCTGCCAGGTATCCACGACATTATATAATGCAGTCATTTTGGCGGAGCTTGATATCACACAGCGCTCGAATCATTCGATGATTGTCACCTATGTGCAGCCGTCTATGGATGCGGCGATTGCCGGTGATTACAAGGATTTGCGTTTTGTCAACAATTATGACACGCCAATCTACATTGAAGGATATACGGTAGGTAAAGATTTGTTCTTTAACATTTTTGGTGCGGAGACAAGGCCGTCAAACCGTCAGATTTCCTATGTAAGTGAGGTTATCTCACAGGACGATCCGCCGACCCAGTATGTCGGTACGGGCGACCCGGCGGGCACAATGAACACGGTGCAGGGAAAACATACCGGATATGTGGCAAGGCTCTGGAAAGTTGTGACGGTGGACGGCGTCGAGCAGAGCAGGGAGCAGTTCAACAAGAGCACGTATAAGGCGTCGCCTAAGATCGTCAACGTGGGAACAGCTTCACCGGACCCGAACATTTCTGCAATGATTGGGGAGGCGCTTGCCTCCGGCGATGAGGCGGCGATACAGGCGGCGGTGGCAAATGCCGCGGCGGTGGCGGCATCGGCGAACCCGGTACAGCCGCAGGGCGAGCCCGTACCGCAGTAAATGCGATAAGAATTAAAAATATAAAGGCAGTGATGAGAAACTCTTTGTGGGAGTTTCTCATTGTGCTATATAAAGTTCGTGTGCCGCGTGCGGATGATCGGGCCGTCTGGCCGGTCGGATGACGGCGCACGGTGAGGGAGATACTATGCGGACTGGAAAGGTGCCGGAAAACGTATTACAGCGTTCCGTTTTCAAACAATTACATACAAGGCGGCCGGAGGTGCTTTTGGGAGCCGGCATCGGTGAGGACTGCGCCGCGTTAAAGCTGGCGCCTGACGAGACGTTGGTTCTGTCTGCCGACCCGATCACGGGAACCGCTAAGGATATCGGTTCGCTTGCCATGCAGATTACTCTAAATGACCTTGCCAGCTCCGGCGCGGAGCCGGTGGGCGTCATGCTCACGGTTCTTTTGCCGGATGGAACCAAAGAGATTCAGCTAAAAAAGATCATGGCTCAGGTGAGTGAGGCGTGTGCCAAGGCAAATGTTCAGGTGATGGGAGGGCACACTGAGATCACGCCGGTAGTGAGACAGACATTAATCAGCGTCTGCGGCGTCGGCAAGGTCAAGGACGGTCGCCTGATTTCCACGGGCGGAGCAAGGCCAGGCATGGATATTCTGGTGACAAAATGGATTGGCATTGAGGGAACGGCGATTCTTGCCAAAGAGAAGGAAGAGGAGCTCTCGAAGCATTTTCCGCCGTCGTTTGTGGAGACGGCAAAAGGGTTCGATGCGTATCTGTCTGTCTGTCCGGAGGCAGCAGTCGCCGTAAAGTCCGGCGTTTGTGCGATGCATGACGTGACCGAGGGCGGCATATACGGCGCGCTCTGGGAGATGGCGCAGGCATCCGGCGTCGGACTGGAGATCGACTTAAAAAAGATTCCGATCCGTCAGGAGACCGTGGAGATTTGTGAGTATTTTGGCATACACCCCTATAAATTGATATCCAGCGGCTGTATGCTGATGGCGGCGGCAGACGGCAACCATTTGGTGCGGGAACTGGAAAAAGAGGGGATTTTGGCTACCATTATCGGGAAAGCCACGGAAGGCAATGACAGAGTCCTGCTGTGCGAGGACGAGAGACGGTTTTTAGAACCGCCAAAGACGGACGAATTATATCAGGTAATCATGTAGAAGCCGAAAAGAAAATATGGGCAGGAATGGAGATTGATATGAGAGAGAAAATATTACTGTTTATCGAGAAGAACAGCCGCATTGATTTAAAAGAACTTTCCATCAGCCTTGGCGCGGACGAGACGACCCTTATGAACGAGCTGGAGCAGATGGAGGCGGAAAACATCATCTGCGGTTACCATACAATCATAGACTGGGATAAGGTGGGTATTGAGAAAGTAACAGCGATGATCGAGGTGCGCGTGACTCCGCAGAGGAGTATGGGGTTTGACAATTTTGCCGAGCGCATTGCCAATTACCCTGAGGTCAATTCCGTCTACCTGATTTCGGGCGGATTTGATTTTATGGTGACGCTGGAGGGAAAAACGCTGCGCGAGGTTTCCGCTTTTGTGTCCGAAAAATTGTCTATCTTAGAGCCGGTGATCAGTACCAAGACAAATTTTATTTTAAAGAAATACAAAGAACACGGCACGATTATCGCAGCGCCAAAAGTTGATGAAAGGATACAGATGATACCATGAGAGACCCATTGTCAAAGACTATCGTTACGATTCAGCCCTCCGGTATCCGCAAGTTTTTCGATATCGTCAGCGAGATGAAAGATGCGATTTCCCTGGGTGTGGGCGAGCCGGATTTTGATACGCCGTGGCATATCCGGGACGAAGCGATCTACTCACTGGAAAAGGGAAGAACGTTTTATACCTCCAATTCCGGACTTAAAGAACTCAGAGAAGAGATCGGCAGCTATATGAAGCGCCGCTATGATGTCTCCTATGAGCCGGAGGGGGAGATCATGATCACGGTTGGAGGCAGTGAGGCGATCGACATTGCCATGCGCGCGATGCTCGACCCTGGGGATGAGGTTTTGATACCGCAGCCAAGTTATGTCTCCTATGAACCATGCTGCCTGCTGGCAAACGGTAAACCTGTGATTATTGAGCTGCAAGCGGAACACGAATTTCGTCTGACGCCGCAGCAGCTTGAGGCGGCGATCACGCCGCGCACAAAGCTTTTGGTACTGCCGTTTCCAAACAACCCCACCGGGGCTGTGATGGAGCGAAAAGATTTGGAGGCCGTGGCAGAGATCGTAGAGAAGTATGATTTGTATGTGCTCAGCGATGAGATTTACGCGGAGCTGACCTATCTGGACGAATATGTTTCTATCGCTTCTTTGCCAGGCATGAGGGAGCGGACTGTGTTAATCAACGGATTTTCCAAGTCCTATGCCATGACGGGGTGGCGTCTGGGATATGCCTGCGGGCCAAAGCTTATAATAAAGCAGATGCTAAAGATACACCAGTACGCGATTATGTGCGCGCCGACGACCAGCCAGTATGCGGCGATCGACGCACTGCGCAACGGAGATGAGGATGTGCGGCGTATGAGGGAGGAGTATAATACCAGAAGGAAGTATCTGATGAGGCGCTTCAAAGAGATGGGATTGCCGTGCTTTGAGCCGTTTGGCGCTTTTTACATGTTTCCCTGTATTAAGGAGTTTGGCATGACTTCCGAGGAGTTTGCGCAAAAGCTTTTGGATGCGCAGAAAGTGGCTGTCGTGCCGGGAACTGCGTTTGGCGCCTGCGGCGAGGGATTTTTGCGTATCTCATACGCGTACTCGCTGGACGATCTGCGCTTGGCGCTCGACCGTATCGAGGCATTTATACGGGAGCTGCGCGCATAGTAATGAAAACAGTGGGACAAGATGATTCAAGATGATTTGTGAACGCGTAAGGCAGTGCCCTGAAGTTTTTATATATTTGTCATGGAACGGAACGAAGAGCGGCAAAGCCGCGGCATCTTGGATGGCGGCGCAGACCGTACAGGTTGGGAGTAGGAGATGGCAAGTTTAAATATTGTTTTATATGAGCCGGAGATTCCGGCAAACACCGGGAATATCGGACGTACCTGCGTGGCGACCGGAACAAGGCTGCATCTGATCGAGCCGCTTGGCTTTCGCACGGATGAAAAGTCATTAAAGCGTGCGGGTATGGATTACTGGAATGAATTAGAAGTCACAAGCTACATAAACTGGGAAGATTTTTGTAAGCGAAATCCCGGTGCAAAAATCTATATGGCGACAACTAAAGGGCGGCATGTGTATACGGAAGTGAGCTATGAGCCAGACTGTTATATTATGTTTGGAAAAGAGAGCGCCGGAATCCCGGAGGAGCTGCTGAAAGAAAATCCCGATACCTGTGTGCGGATACCGATGCTCGGGGAGACGCGTTCTTTGAATCTGTCTAATGCCGCGGCGATCGTGTTGTATGAGGCATTGCGGCAGAACCAGTTTGACCATATGAAATTGCAGGGAGAACTGCATCGATTGAAATGGGAAGACGCGTAGTATATTTTTCTATTTTAGGAAACCGTTCGGTATGTTATAGAGATTAGAGACCGGAAGGCTGAAGCAAATTTGAGATTTGCGTTGCCCCGCCGCGTAAGCGCTCTGGAATGGAGATCAGGATGGGAATTATCAAAGCGAGACAGTTGGTACATGAATATATCAGAAGAGATGAGGAGGGCAATGTGGAATCCATCTCCACAGCTCTCGATCATTTGAATCTGGATGTGGAACAGGGGCAGTTTATCGCTGTCCTTGGCCACAATGGTTCCGGCAAGTCTACGCTCGCCAAACATATCAATGCGCTCCTTGTGCCGACGGAAGGTTCGCTGTGGGTGGACGGTCTGGATGTGTCCGATGAGGAAAATATGATGACGGTGCGGGAAAATGCTGGCATGGTGTTTCAAAATCCCGATAATCAGATTATTGCCAGTGTCGTGGAGGAGGACGTCGCGTTCGGACCGGAAAATATCGGCGTGCCGACGGACGAGATCTGGGAGAGGGTGGAAAAGAGCCTTGGCTCGGTCGGCATGTTAAAGTACCGCACCTGCTCTCCCAATAAGCTTTCCGGCGGGCAGAAGCAGAGGGTTGCCATCGCGGGCGTGCTTGCGATGCAGCCAAAGTGCATTGTGCTCGACGAACCGACCGCAATGTTAGACCCGACGGGCAGGCGCGATGTGATTCGCACGGCCTTGGAATTAAACCGAAAAAAGGGCGTCACGATCATCTTAATCACCCATTATATGGAGGAAGTGGTGGAGGCAGACCGGGTGTTTGTCATGGACAGAGGAAAGCTTGTGATGCAGGGGACGCCGCGGCAAATCTTCTCCCGGGTGGATGAACTGAAACGTTATCGTCTGGGCGTGCCGCAGATGACGCTGCTCGCGGATGAGCTGCGAAAAGCGGGGCTGCCGCTGCCAGCGGATATTTTGACCAGAGAAGAGCTGGTGGAGGCGCTGGTAAAGCTGTGCGGTGAAAGGAACTAAGCGGTCAGGAAAGGGAAAACGGGGAAGTTTTGCATGTCAATCATATTGGATAAAGTTAATTATATATACAGTCCGGGCACCTCACATCAGGTGCAGGCGTTAAAAGATATTAACCTTGAGATCAAGGACGGGCAGTTTATCGGCGTCATTGGTCACACGGGTTCTGGCAAATCGACACTGATCCAGCATTTCAATGGGTTAGTCAAGGCTACCTCCGGAACGATCTATTTTAACGGAGAGGATATCTATGCCAAGGATTTTGATCTCAAAGAGCTGCGCACCCGTGTGGGGCTTGTGTTTCAGTATCCCGAGCACCAGCTTTTCGAGACAACGATTTTCGACGATGTGTGTTTTGGGCCGAAAAACCAGGGGCTGTCCAAGGAAAAAGCCGGACTGCGCGCCTTTGAAGCGCTGCGCAGCGTAGGGCTTTCGGAGGAGGTCTATTATCATTCTCCGTTTGAATTGTCTGGTGGGCAAAAGCGCCGCGTGGCGATTGCCGGCGTGCTGGCGATGAAGCCCGAAGTGCTGATTTTAGACGAGCCTACGGCTGGTTTAGACCCCGCCGGGCGTGATGAAATCTTGCAGCTTTTGAGGGAGCTTCACAGGGAACGCGGGATTACGGTGATACTTGTCTCCCACAGTATGGAGGATGTGGCCGACTATGTGGAGCGCATTATTGTGATGAATCAGGGAAGCATCATGTTGGACGATATTCCCCGGGAGATATTTTTGCATTACAGAGACCTGGAGGCGGTGGGGCTGGCTGCTCCGCAGGTCACTTATCTGATGCATGAACTGCGGGAGAGGGGATTGGCAGTGGATGTGGGCGCGACGACGTTAGCCCAGGCAAAAGATACCATCCTAAAGGTTTTCGTTCGGTAGCTATTTATTGATCAGTGAGAGAGGTTTTATATGCTTCGAGATATTACGCTGGGACAGTATTACCCGGCCAATTCGGTGATTCACCGGTTAGACCCCAGAGTCAAGCTGCTTGGCACGCTGCTGTTCATTGTCAGCCTGTTCAGTTTAAAAGGAATAACGGCGTTGGCGGTTGCGACAGTATTTCTTGTAACCGTCATAAAGCTGTCTAAGGTTCCGTTTCGATTTATGGTGAAGGGCCTGCGGGCGATTGTGATCTTGATGTTGATCACTGCTTTTTTTAATCTGTTTCTGACGCCGGGGGAGCCCCTCGTGTCCTTCTGGAAGTTTAAAATTACCGCGCCGGGCATTAGAAATGCCGTGCTTATGGCGATACGATTGACGTATCTGATTTTAGGAACTTCCATCATGACTTTGACTACGACGCCGAACCAGCTTACGGCGGGTTTGGAAAAGGCGCTGCGGCCGCTTGGAAAGATCGGTGTTCCGGTGCACGCGATCTCGATGATGATGTCGATCGCGCTGCGCTTTATCCCGATTTTGATTGAGGAGACAGATAAGATTATGAAGGCTCAGATGGCGCGCGGCGCTGATTTTGAGAGCGGCAGCCTGATACGGAAAGTAAAGAGTATGGTGCCGCTCTTAGTGCCGCTTTTTGTGGCTGCGTTTCGCCGGGCGGATGATCTGGCGATGGCGATGGAAGCCCGCTGTTATCACGGCGGAGAGGGACGCACGCAGTTAAAGCCGCTGCGCTATCAGGGACGGGACCGCCTGGCATATCTGATCTTGCTTGCCTATCTTGCGGGCATATTTTTGTGCAGGCATTTCCTGCCGTGGCCGCAAGTGTAGGAGATTGCTCTCCCATACCGGGGATTGGGCTTTCACAATGAAAATATACTTTTGGCTTATTGCGAATTAACATGCCGGTAAAATTGAAGGACGGGAGGAATCAGATCCGGGTGGGGGACCCTGCAATGGCACAGCGAAGCCCTGCCCCTATTGGTATTTTTACAGTGAATTTGAGCAAGTGGGCAAGAATAGCTATAAGGCATATGAGCTTGATCGTTATTCGGAGGACATGACGGAGGAGGAAAAGGAGGCGTGCACTTATTATAACCGTACCTCCAAGATCTGTGACAATTTCTGGTATTGGTGTGAAGTATACTAAGATATGAAAATAAGTGCATAAGCGAAAGTCAATGCGCACTGTGAAGTATAAAAGCGGCTTTCATGTTATGACCGTGCCTGGAAAGGAATGATAAATCATGAAAACAATCGACAGAGAACGGGTAAGAAAGGTATTTCGGGAATATGTCGCGCAATACGACTGTACCGATGAAAAGATAAAGTTAAAAATCGGCCATACTTACCGTGTGGCGGAACTTTGTGAGCGCATTGCGCGCGCAGAAAAGATGGTGCAGGAGGATGTGGATTTGGCATGGCTGCTGGGAATGCTGCATGACGTGGGGCGGTTTGAGCAGCTGCGGCGGTATCATACCTTTATCGATGCCGATTCGATCGACCATGCCGCTTTGGGGGCGGATATCCTATTTGGCGGGGAAAAGGATAAAATAATCCGTACCTATATAGATTTTGCAGACGAAGATCACTTGATTGAGCTTGCAATCCGGGTACACAGCGCATACCGTATTCCCGCGCATGTCAGTGAGAGGGAGGCAATGTTCTGCCATATCTTGAGGGATGCGGATAAGATTGACATTCTGCGGGTGAACATTGAGACGCCTTTGGAGGAGATCTATAATACAACCACGCAGGAGTTGAAAAGCAGCGTGATATCCGATGAGGTGATGCAGGCATTTTTTGAACATCACGCGATTCTGCGCGCGCTGCGGCACAGCACGGTCGATCATCTCGCAGGCCACATTTCCCTTGTCTATGAGCTGGTATTTAAAGAGAGCCTGGTGATTGTAAAAGAACAGGGATATTTGCGGCAATTGATGAATTTTACTTCTGAGAATCCGGTGACAGGAGAACAGTTTGCACGGATGCGGGAAGAGATGGAGCACTTCTTGGAGGTATCCACGTCTCCAGATTAAATAATCAGCTTGACATGGGAGTTTATATGAAAGAAACGATCGTGGTCGTGGACGACGAAAAGGAAATAGCGGATTTGATGGCGCTCTATCTTACGAGCGAGGGCTACGAGGCGCACTGTTTTTACAACGGAGCCGACGCACTTGCGTTTATCTGTGAAAACAGGGTGGATTTGGCTGTGCTTGACATTATGCTGCCGGATATCGACGGATTTTCGCTGTGTAAGAAGATACGGCGCAATTATTTGTTTCCGATTATTATGCTGACGGCGAAAGTGGAGATGGTGGACAAGGTGACCGGTTTAAATCTCGGAGCGGATGACTATATCACCAAGCCTTTCCTGCCGCTGGAGGTGATTGCCAGAGTAAAGACGCAGCTGCGGCGCTATAAAACGTACAATTGTAACAATGCAGAAAATACCAGTGAAATCAGTATACGCGGACTTTTTATTTCTAAAAAAGAGCATCGCTGTCTGCTCAACGAGGCAGAAATAGCGCTGACGCCGCTGGAATTCGATCTGTTGTGGTACCTTTGCAGCCATGCCGGGGAGGTGATTTCTTCGGAGACGCTCTATGTGGAAATCTGGGGGGAGGAATCGCTTGAGGGAAACAATACGGTGATGGCGCACATCGCGCGGCTGCGGGAAAAGATGAAAGAACCGGCGAGAAAGCCGAAATATATAAAAACGATATGGGGAGTGGGATACACGATTGAGAGCACATGATAAAGCCGTATTTAAAAACAGCAATCTGGCCAAACGGCTGCTCACACAGTATCTGCTGTCGGTGTCCGTGTTTTTTCTGTTTTTATTTGTGTGTGCGGCAGTTTCTGATCTGTGGCTGTCAAAGAAAGTCTGGCATAAGACAGACGCCATCTGGCCGTTTTTGCACTGGGTACAGGAAAATATAGTATGCTTTTTTCTTATTATTCTGCTTGCGGGCTGGCTTCTCATCACACTGGTGTTTGTGCTGCGCGCGCTGTTTTATTTAAGACAGGTGGTGGAGGCGTCGCAGCAATTGGCGTCGGGCAGGGAAGATTCTATACGGCTGCCGGATGCCCTAAAGCAGGTGCAGGATGAACTGAATCAGGTGTGGGAGAAGTCAAAGCGCAATCGTGAGCTGGCGAGAGAGGCTGAGAAGAGAAAAAACGATCTGCTTGTGTATCTGGCACACGATCTGAAGACGCCGCTCACCAGTGTCATCGGTTATCTGACCTTATTATCGGAAGAACCGCAGCTGCCATATGCATCGAGACAGCGCTTTACCGGGATTGCACTGGATAAGGCGGAGCGCTTGGAAGGATTGATCAATGAATTTTTTGAAATTACAAGGTTTAATCTGTCGGTGATTACATTGGAGCGGGAGACGGTGAATCTTTCGCGGATGATGGAACAGCTCGCGAGCGAATTTTTGCCGCTCATGAGGGAAAAAGAGCTTACCTGGGAATATCAGATTGAGCCTGACGTTATGGTTTTCTGCGATACGGAGAAGCTGGAGCGTGTGTTTGACAACCTGATACGCAATGCGATCTTCTACAGTTATCCGCGCACTTCGCTGACGGTTCATCTGGCAAGAGAGGGAGCCAATGTGAAGATCATGGTGATCAACAGATGTAGGACGGATTTTGCGGACATTCAAAATAAAAAAGAATGTGGAGGTAACAGACAATGGCAAAGACGATTTTTGAGGAACTGGGTGGAAAATACGAACGACAGGGAGATTATCTAATACCGTGCATAGCTTTACCAG
>CAJTYI010000076.1 GCA_910584215.1 uncultured Roseburia sp.
CACCGGGCGAACTGACACAAGAGGTTGTCCAACCTTGAAAAGACGTGTATCATCACTGGATGCCCCAAAGGCATGCGCTAGTACCCCGGCGTTTTGGAGGTTCGGGCAAAAACAAGAGCACCGGCAGTTAGGATACCGGCTGGACGCCGCTTATAAACTGAGCGTAAAAAGTATATCACTTCCGATAAGAGCCAGTTTATATATTTATTCATTTCGATGATATAAAGTTTGACAGATTAATAACCTATACGTATTTATTATCATTTTTCCATATTAGCAAATTTTGTGTATTCAGGCAGCCAGACAAGGTTGACCGTCCCGATCGGGCCGTTTCTCTGCTTGGCTATGATGATCTCGGAGATGCCTTTCATCTCCGAATCATGATTATAGTAATCGTCTCGGTAGATAAACATGACCACGTCCGCATCCTGCTCGATGGCGCCCGACTCGCGCAGGTCCGAGAGCATCGGCCGGTGATCCGGCCGCTGTTCCACTGCACGGGAAAGCTGGGACAGCGCGACAACCGGGACATTAAGCTCGCGGGCAAGCGCTTTAAGGGAGCGGGAGATATCGGAGATCTCCTGCTGCCTGGAATCCGACGAACGGCTGCGGGAACCGCTCATCAGCTGTAGATAGTCAATAATAATAATTTTCAGATCATGTTCGAGTTTATATTTCCTGCACTTGCTGCGCAGCTCCGCGATCGAGATACCCGGCGTATCATCAATGATCAGGTTGGAATTACCGATCACGCCCGCCCCCTCGATCAGTTTTTCCCAATCGCTGTCAGAAAGCTTACCGGTGCGCAGCGCCTGGGCATCCACACGCGCTTCAAGAGAGAACAAACGGTTTACAAGCTGTTCTTTTGACATCTCCAGTGAAAAGATAGCGGCGCACATATTTTCATGAAATGCGATGTACTGGGCGATATTCAACACAAATGCCGTCTTTCCCATGGAGGGACGCGCGGCAATCAAGATCAGATCGGACGGCTGCAGTCCTGCCGTGCGGTAGTCCAAATCAATAAATCCTGTGGGAATACCGGTGACGCTGCCCGAATTTTTAGCCGCGTTCTCGATCTTTTCGAGGGCGTTTAGAACCACCTGGCGAATCGGCACATAGTCGGTGTTGCCTCCCCTCGCAGACAGCAGATCAAACACTTTCTTTTCCATGATGTCCATCTCGGCCTCGACGCTCTCCCTGGCGAGATAACATTCATTCTCGATCTCCTCGCTCACTTTAATAATCCTGCGGCGAATCGCATTGTCTTTGACAATCTTGGCATAGGAGCGGATGTTTGCGGAGGTCGGCACCGAAGATACCAACTCCCCCACAAACTCCAGACTCGCGATTTCCGCAGGCACATCCATCTCTTTTAATTTATTTTGCAGCGTTATGATATCCACCGGCAGGCTGCCGTTGTACAGATCTACCACAGCCTGAAACAGCAGGCCGTACTGTTGGTGATAAAAATCTCCGGGTTCCAGCATCTCCATGGCGATGAGAATGGCATCCCTGTCCATAATCATCGCTCCTAGCACCGACTGCTCCGCCTCCAGGCTGTTTGGCATAATACGCTTAATCAGAGCTTCTTCCATAAGTAAACCGGGCCTTTCCTACTTCTCCACTACATGCACGGTAAATTTGCCGATTACCTTGGGGTGAAGCTTGATAGGCACCTCCGTCATTCCAAAGGTCTTAATCGGCTCACT
This sequence comes from uncultured Roseburia sp., assembly GCA_910584215.1. Classification (GTDB taxonomy): domain Bacteria; phylum Bacillota; class Clostridia; order Lachnospirales; family Lachnospiraceae; genus Roseburia. Next base: position 1,713 of record CAJTYI010000076.1, read on the forward strand.
GAGCTGCATTTTCTTTTTGTCAAGCTCAAGACCGATCTGCTCTTTGGCCGCCGCCGCAATCTCTTTTGTGGATACGGAACCGAACGTCCTCCCGCCCTCGCCGCCTTTCATTTTTACGACAACTTTCTTGTCCTTTAACTCGTCGGCCAACGCCAGCGCGGCCTCATAATTCTCCTGCGCCACCTTGTCAGCGTGCTGATTTCTCAGTTTTAAGTCGTTAAGATTCTTGGACGTAGCTTCCACGCCAAGCTTTTTGGGGAATATCATATTGCGGGCGTATCCGTCGCTGACATTGACAATCTCATCTTTCTTCCCCAGTGATTTAACATCCTCTAATAATATAACTTTCATTGCTGCCTCCGTTTCTATACTTCCTAGTCTCTTTTATTACTGCGGCATACCCCCTGGCCCTAATCCAGTTCACCCTCCTGCTCCATGGCGTCAAGCACATGCTCAACCATATGCTTGGCCTGTAAGATAGAACAGTCTTTTAACTGAGCCCCGGCCACGTTCAGATGGCCGCCGCCGCCGAGTCTCTCCATAATCAGCTGCACATTGATTTCGTCGATCGAGCGCGCACTGATGTAGATCTTTCCCGCGTGCTCCGTGAGCACGAAAGACGCTTTGATGCCGATGATATCAAGCAGTTCGTCCGCCGCCTGCGCACCGACGATCGTCGGACTCTCGATGTTGTCCGCCGGACATACGGAGATGGCATAACAGCCTTTGTACACCTCCGCGTGGCGCACGGCCTCCGCCCGCGCCTTGTAATCCGCCATATCGTTTCTTAGCATTTTTCTGACTCTGGTCACTTCCGCTCCCGCGCGCCGCAAAAAAGCCGCGGCCTCAAAGGTCCTGACACCAGTTTTGGTCATAAAATTATTGGTGTCGATCAGGATGCCCGCATAGATAGAGTCGGCCTCGGCTGGCTCTAACTTGATATGCTCGGCAAAGTACTGCAGTACCTCGGCAATCATCTCGCAGGCGCTGGATGCATAAGGCTCCACATAAGAGAGCACCGTATTTTCAATGACCTCGCTGCTCTGCCTGTGATGGTCAAACACACAGATCGTGTCACTCCTTTGCAGCAATTCGGGGCACTCGGTGTAGCTGGGACGGTTGACGTCCACCACCATCACCAGCGTGTCTTTGTTGGTGATCATAAGCGCCTCTTCATTTTTGATAAAAAGATCCGCCGGATATCCGTTTTCGGGGCTAAAGCTCTTAATCACCGGCCGCAGCGAGGATGTAACCTCGTTGATGACAATCTGCGCCTTTTTGCCCAGCGCGCGTGCGGCACAATAAACGCCGATACCGGCGCCCAACGCGTCCACATCGCTTAAGCTGTGTCCCATAATCACGACATGCTCGCGGCTCATAATGATCTCGCGCAGCGCATGAGCTTTTACCCTGGCTTTTACGCGGGTATTGCGTTCCACCTGCATAGTCTTGCCGCCGTAGTAGGTGATATCTTCCCCCTCACGCACCACCGCCTGATCGCCGCCGCGCCCCAGCGCAAGGTCAATCGAGGTGCGGGCATACTCATAGTTCTGTATGTATGTGCCGCTGCCCACACCGATGCCGATACTTAAAGTCACGATGCTGCCGTTGCCCACCTTAATCGTCTTGACATCCTCAAGGATACTGAAACGGTCCTGATGGAGCTGGCTCAAATACTTATTTTTAAATACGACAAAGTATTTATCATTCTCGATCTTGCGAACCAGACCGTCGATCTCCGTAAAATATTTATTGACCTTCTTGTCAACCAGCGCCACGAGCAGAGAGCGCTTGACGTCCTCAATGCTGTCGAGCACCTCCTCGTAGTTGTCGATATAGACAAGCCCGGCCACCAGACGCTGCTCATTGTTCTCTTTCATATAGAGATTGAGCTCTGTCTCGTCAAACAGGTAGAGCGCCGTCATATATTCTTCGCTCTGCTCCATGGAAACAGCCGCGCCCTCTTTTGCGAGCGTCTGAAAATAGATGCGCTTCATGCAGATACGGTAATCTCTGTCGTTGAGCGCCACCTGAATGGAGGCAGCGAGCTCACTCCTCTGCAAAAGCTGCTTTGTCAATGCTGGCAGTACAGTAGTGGCCGATTTGTGATAACCCTTGTCCTTGCCGCTGATTTCGGTAAACTTCTGGTTGACCCACAAAAATCGTCCGTCATAGTCCAACAGCGCATACGGAATTTCAAACTCGTTGAGCAGCTCTTTTTGCACGGTCGCATACTGCGTGGCAAAATTAACCATTTCCTTGGTGACAATGCTGCGGCTGTAACGGTAAAAAAATAGCATCAACAGAAAATACAGCACGACAATAAGCGAAAAACCGACTCCCATTGACACGTTTTTCGCGTAAACATATACATTGTACAATACTAATAATATCGTAAAAAGCAACGGCAGATAAAGATACGCCCCCAGCTTTCCCCTGATTTTAACCCTCTTCATTTTCAACTAAAATCTTGCCCCTCTTCCGGCCCGCAGGGCAGCCCGCCCCGGCGGTAAACATATTTGGATATATTATATCATTTTACCGGAACGGAATAAAGTATTTTTTTATTGCGGGCTATTTGGCGCTGCGTGTTCCAAGGTAAGGTAAGTCCCCTTATCCCTGTCATCTATCATATTGTCGGACAACAGCGCGTCGCCGGTGAGCTCCTCCGGTATCTCGTCCAACAATTGATTCCCGTCATGCTGATAACCCACGCCCTCTTCGTAACGGCAGTAGAGGTAGCCGGATTCCATCCCCTTTCCGTATTGATTGAAAATGATATCATGCCATCCATTTGTCTTTTGATCGGCGACGATAATCGGTGTGTGTACCCGCTCAAAACTCTCTACCGCGGCAAATGTATTCTCCTGTTTGTTTTCTTCTAATAATAATGCGGGGTCTCCCGCGCCATCCCTCGTTTTCTCCGATACCAGCACCGCGAAGATCTCGTCCGCGCCGTCCCCGTCAAAATCAAAGTATTGATAATAATAGGCCGTTTGCACCCAGTCGCTTTCCGGGATACTGTAGTAATCCGCGAGAAAAACTGCAAGGGCGCCATAAGGCGTATCGCTGGCATAGGACGGCTGTATCGGAGCCGGAGCAAAAGCGTCCTCCATGAACTCGGTCATGTCGATCAAATCCCCTGGTTCTTCCAAATCTTCTGCTGTTTTTCTGCCGCAGCCGCCCAAAAAGAACAGCGCCGCGATACATACCAGGCTGTATTTCCAAATATTTTTCACTTTTCCCAACCTCTTTTCTGCCATTCCCTTTTGCTCAAATATCCACGCCTGCATCGGCCCGCTGTCTTACCCTGCAAACACCAAAAGCCTCCGCAGATCCTATCCAGTTAAGATAATAGCCGATTCCCGTGCAAATGAAAAGTGCTCTTTTCAAGTATTAAGAAAAGTTTTATAGAATCTTTTGCTTTTCCCAACGCCCCGACAAAAAACGCCAGGAAAAGATCACACTGCGGACCGCCCAATCCGCAAACATACCAACCCACACGCCCATGGGGCCGATGTCGGTGCCGCGCATCAAAATTACCGCCAGCGCCACCCGGCAAAACCACATCGTGCAAGTCGCAGTGATCATGGAAAACTTTACGTCACCCGCGGCGCGAAGGCCATAAGGCGGGAGAAAGGAGAGCGCCCAAAAAAGCGGCTTCACAACCGTGATGGCGGCCACCATCTCAAAACACATGCGCATACTCTCTGACTCCATACCTGCCAAAAGCATGACAGGCTTTGCAATTGCAAACACGAGCAGACAGCAGGCAATTAACGCCAGCTCCCCATAACCGGTCAGTTTGGCGATATAATATTTCGCCTCCTCCCTCCTTCCCGCGCCGACCGCCTGTCCCACGACCGTCATCATGCCGATGCCCACGCCGACCGCAGCCACGCCGTTGACATTCTCGAAAATGACGGTCATCGCCTGGGCCGCGATCGCCTGTGTGCCGAGTGTGGATACCGTGGACTGTATGGCGAGTTTGCCGAACTGAAACATGCCGTTTTCAATGCCGGACGGGATGCCGATCGCCAATATTTTTTTGATCAGTGCAAGATCGGGCCGAATAGATAAATAGTGGTTGAGCACAATCCGCTGTCCCGTCTTAGACAATGCCCAAAATACCACAATTGCACAGAATATACGGGAAATTAAGGTAGAAATTGCCGCGCCTGCGACCCCCAAGTGGAATACAAAAATCAATACCGCGTTGCCCGCCACATTGATGACGTTGCTAATCATGGAAATTTTCATCGGAAATCTGGAGTTGCCCTGTGCCCGGTATATGGCACTGCCCGCCTGAAACAGTGCAATAAACGGATAGGAGGCGGCCGTAAACAAAAAATAGACAACGGCATCTTCCATCACCCCGGTCTCCACACTGCCAAAAATCAGCAGCAGCAGCGGACGGCAAAACAGCAGACACGAGAGGGACAGCGCCAGCGAGATCACAAGCACCGTCAGAAAAATCTGGCGCGCCGCGCGGTTGGCGCCGTCTGCGTCGCCACTGCCAAGGTAGTGCGAGCAGACAATGGCCGCGCCGGCCGCGAGAGCGCTAAAAATCTGTATCACCAGCAGATTGACGGCGTCCACCAGGGACACAGCCGACATCGCCACACTGCCCACATTGCTCACCATCATGGTGTCCACCATGCCCATCATAGAATTGAGAAACTGCTCTAGCATGATCGGCAGCAGCAAAAGCCACAGGCTTTTCGTCGGAAACATAAGGTGCTTCCAGTCGATCTTACCGCTGTCAAAACAGCGAGTACGCAGTCCCGCAAACATTTTATTCGTCGTTTCGTTTTGCTCCGGCATGGTGAATCCTTTCTGTCTCTGCTTTCTATTTTTGCTCACATTTGCGGCCGCCCTTGTGCTGCGCTTTTTTTCCAGACCGTTTTCTCATGCGCCCTTGACAATGCGTTTTGCCAAACAAGGCTTACGGCTGCCCTAAGACGACGTACGGGATACCCAGCAATTGCGCCACCTTTTGAAATAGAGCGCCGTTGTGCCCTACACTCATGGCAAAGTGATGTGTCGGGGCCTCAGCAAACCATTCATCCATATAAGAATCCGGGTCTTTTGCAAACCGCACCGGCGTCTGCGTATTGCCGATCGCCATAATGGCGCCGTCCGTGGCCTCCGCCTCGGTGATCGTAAACTTTAACGTGCCTTCCATCAACTGCGTGCAGCCGAGATTGGTGATTTTGCCCGGGCGCACTTTTGCCTCCACGGAAACGCCGCTGCCCTGCTTGCCGTGGTAGAGGCCAAGACCGCGCAAATAAGGCTTGCCCTTGGCGATCGCCAAATGAAACGGACCGTCATGTCCCAGAAGAATCGTTCCGTCCTCGTAATCTGTCACCACGATTTCGCAGAAACTTCCGCCAACCCCCAGCATATCACAGATCTTCATCGCCAGACAGGTTTTTAGATCGCCCTCTCCCGCACACGGTATTCCCCTAGCTGTCAGCAGAGAATGTCCGACGATAAAACCGCTCTGTAACTGCTCATACTCTCCTCCCGGAGCGCCGTGATAATAATAGCAGAGCGCATCTAGGTCATATTCCCGCACCATTTTTTCCTGCGCCGCCGCCACCCGCGCAGACCAGTCCAGTTGCTCCTCTGTCGGTTTTTTAGCCAGCGGGTCCGCCGCCAAATCATCGCTGATGACAAAAAATTCCTCGATCTCCCTCCTCTTTCGCGCGGCATCTTCCTGCGTCACCATATCCAGGCAACGCTTCAAATCACACATTTCAAGCACTTCCACATGCGCCCCGGTCTGGCGCGCAAACATGGTAAAATCACTGTACATATCCAGCATACCACAGTAATAATTCCCCAGGAAGCCAAAACGGCTGCCCCTTAGACCCGCCTTGACCGCGGCGGCCGCAGTCCACTGCTCGATCTGTTTCCACGCGCGCACCGCTTCCGGTCGGTGCGCAGTATTTTCATCGGTCATGGAGATGGCAGGCGTCTCATTGAGGCCGAGCAGCCCGTTGACAAACTGACAGGATATCCCGGCACGCTCAAAGGCATTGGCAATCTCAGGTACAGGACACGCGCCACAATGCGCCAGCCATTCTCCCGTCGTCGTGACCGCATAGTGGATGCGCGCTGTGGGCTGAAGATTGAGAATTACAGTAAACGCCTTACAGATCTGATGAACCGGCAGCACGGAAGCGCTGGTGACATACGTTCCCGCATGGGCAAATATTAAGTCCACTTGATGCTGATTAAAGTATTCCCCCGCCTGCTCCCCCGCTTTCGGGGAGTCCACCAGGCCGTAAAAATATACCTCCGCATTCCCCATTTTTCTTATTTTTTCTGCAATAAACTCCCCGTATGAGAGCAGCCGTTCCCTAAGCCCCTCAAACTGGTCCCAGTACGCCGCAAGCCCCATCGTGTAAAGCCCGATACGCGCCGGTTTTGTCTGTTTCAACTTCTCCATATGCGCTACCTCCTTTTTCTTTCATCATACATTTTTCCAATCCATTTTGCAATGCAATCTGCGCCCGGGGCTGGGTGACTTCAGCAGTTATCCCTGCTTTTACATAAGAAAATTCAAGGATTTTTTTAATAGGATTTTTTCACAATAATTGATATATTTGTCTTGACTCTGACCTTACGTCATAGTATAGCATAGAAGCGAAAGGAGGATTCACAACCATGCTAACGGTAAACGAAGTAAGCAAACGCACAGGCGTGAGCGTGCGCACGCTGCACCATTATGATGCGATCGGCCTGCTTACACCGACCAAGGTTACAGATGCAGGCTACCGCCTGTATGACAACGCAGCTCTTGGGCGTCTGCAAAACATTCTAATGTTTCGCGAGCTGCAATTTCCTCTCAAGGAAATCCGGCAGATCCTTGACAGTCCAACGTTTCAGCCCCAGGAGGCCATCGCACAGCAAATTAAATTATTGGAGTTGCAGCGAAAGCATATCGACGATCTGCTATCGCTCGCCCGTGACATTCAGAAGAAAGGAGCAGATATTATGGATTTTCAAACATTTCAGAAAACAGAATTAGAAGCATATGCAAAGGAGGTAAAGCAGCGGTGGGGTTCCACCGGCGCTTACAGAGAATTTGAGCAAAAAAGTGCCGGGAAAAGTAAAGAAAACCTTAAGGAGACAGCAAAAGAACTTCTGTCTCTGTTTAGCGATCTCGGCTCCATGCGCACGCTCTCTCCCGAAGAACCGGCGGTACAGGCAAAAATCGGCGAATTGCAGACGTTTATCACAGAACATTATTATACCTGTACCGACGAAATCCTACTGGGGCTGAGCCAGCTCTATGTGGGTGACGAGCGCATGAAACACAATATCGACAGAGCAGGCGGGGAGGGAACGGCCGAATTTACACGACAGGCCATCTCCACCTACACCGCCCGGTCCTCTGAGAAGTAACCGCGGCAGCCCACCCGACACCGCCTGACTGCGTGCAGGCGCAGTCATCCGATCGAAAGCACTTCAAACAGCACATTAGCCAGACAGAGCAGCGCGAAAAATGTGAGCAGCAATTTGCCGCCCGCGGTCTCGCATTTGTCCCGCAGCGGGGTAAGGAGTTTTTGCACGGCATAGAGCGCAGCCAACAGCAGTATGACATAGAGCGCGGCATAGACCCGCTCTCCCGACACATAGATCGTCGCCATAAATCCGAGCACCGCCCCGGCGCCAAAGCCGCATCCTAGCAGCAGCACGACGTAAATATAGGCCAACAACTGATCTGCCAACAACTGATAAAACGCATACAGCAAAGATACCACTGAAAGCGCAAGATACACAATGGGCATCCATGTCGTAAGCGCGCCCCAGTCCCAAGACAAAACCTCGCCGGGAACTGGAAACAAGCTGGCAAACCCCGGAAATGCGGTGCGGATAACCGTCTGCCCAATTAAAATGAAAAACGCAGCGGCCGAAAACAGTGTCTTTCTATAGCTGTCTGTTTTCAGATATACCAGCAGCGCCACAAGCAGGGTGACAGCGACAAATACGATATCGGCGTTGGCGATAAAGACCCGCTCGATGCTCAAAAGTCCCAGATAGAGCTTGTCACCAAAACCGAACGTCTCATAGACCGGCAAATCAGACAGGCTCACCGCGTTGCGCGCCGCGTTGCCGGGACAGGCGGCGATCACCGCGAGGGAAACGAGGCTGACGGCCACATACAGGCCAAATATCCACCGCCTGAGATACTTTTGGGTATCCGGTTCCCCCGCAAGCGTATCCTCCTGCTCCTCATCCGCATTAGCGGCATAGCCGGTATCTTTTGCATTTTTGTGCGCAAGCCGATAAACTCCGCAAAGAATCAACAGCACCAACAATATGACTGCATACTGCTCATGGCTGCCTGTCATGACGGCCACCGGTATACTAAAGGCTGCCGCAAGCGGCGACATTTTTTCTCTGCAGGCAATGCGCCGCAGCATAAGCGCGACAAAAAGTATCCCCCACAGAGGCCAGAAATGCGTCTCAGTCGTTGTAATCCAGCCGGCCGTCCCCATGTCGTGAAGCGGGTACAAGAGTACTGCACCGGCAGAGCACCAGCAGAGCAGCTCATCTTGTCTGTCACAAAGTCCGCCCTCTTTGGGAACACCGCCAAGCAGTCTTACAAACAACACCGGCAAAGACGCATAGAAAAGCAGGTTGATCAATCGCCATAGCCAGGGCACTTTGATTACCAGCACCAAAATCGCCTCGAGCACAATGCGCGAAGTCCAAAATTCATACCGGCCTGCCAGATATTCCGTCAGGGTTGTCCCATCCAACGCCGCGGCAAAGAAAGGGTCGTCCCCACCCATAGGGTGCATACGCAGGTGGTAGATGACCGAGAGGCCAAACACGACGAAAAAAGGCAGATATAATCGAATATCTGCCTTCGTGAGTCTATTCTTCTTCAAAAATATCATCTAACTTTGTACCGCAACTGCTGCAAAATGTCGCACCCTCCGGCATCTTTGCCCCGCATTTCGGACACTGGGCAGCGCCCCGAAGCTTGAGCACCTCGCCTTTCATACGAGCGATCTCATCCAATGCCTCTTTTATCAGGAACAGCTGTTCTCTCTCCTCACACTCGGTATCGTCCTTGTGCGCCGTAAAATAGCTTTCTCCCAGCGCGATATACTGTTTTTGTACATAATCTTCTTTTGCCTTGATATCAATCTTTAACTTGGCAATCTCAGAGACATCTTTTGCTTTCTGGCTGACATCTTTTCCAGCAGTCAGCAGAGCTTCACCAATCTGCTCAAATAAATCCATCGCTTACCTCGTTTCTGCGCAATGCGCGTTTCCTGTCGACCGCCCCACAGGCCAAACGGCCTCTTAAAGCCGGAACGGTTGCGTATCCTGTTCTTATTATACCCACGGAACACCGACTATGCAAGTATTTCCTATATTAAATAAATATTAAAAATAATGATATTTTCTGCGCTTTAGAACCAGCAGCGCCAGTGTCACAACAATCGCCATCACTTCGGCCGCCACAATCGACCACCAGATGCCATCAAGTCCCCACAACAGCGGGAAAATGATGACTGCTGCAATCTGAAACACCATGGTCCGCAGAAAAGAAATGAGCGCAGAGGTAAGTCCGTCATTGAGCGCTGTAAAAAAGGAGGAGCCGAATATCGTAAAACCGGAAAACAAAAACGCCACCGAGAATATGGCAAACGCATGCACGGTGATCGCCAGCAGTTCCTCATCATAGCCGACAAACAGGTGTGACAGCGGCCCGCTGAGCGTTTCCCCGGCAATACACATAATCACCGCAAAACTTCCGATTAACAGTGCACTTTTCTTTAAGAGACCTCTTAGCTCCTCATAGTTTTTCGCGCCGTTATGGTAGCCGATGACCGGCGCCGTTCCAACCGCATAGCCGATAAATATAGCCATAAAAATCATACTGACATACATCAGTACGCCGTAGCCCGCTACCCCGTTCTCTCCGGCATAGCGCATCAGCTGCGCATTGTACAGCATACTGACGATGGACATGGAAATGTTGCTCATCAACTCCGACGCGCCGTTGGTACAGGTTTTCAGCAGCGCCCTCCCGTCAAAGCGGCACTTTACCAGGCGCAGCAGACTGGTATTTTTGCGCCCAAAATAGAGTAACGGCAGCACACCGCCGACAAATTGGCTGAGGGCCGTTGCCGCAGCAGCGCCCTCCAATCCCCAGCGGAGCGCGCCGACAAACAGCGCATCCAGCAGCATATTGGTCACACCGGAAGCCACCGTAATGTAAAGACCGAGATTCGGCTTTGCAGCCGTGGCAAACAGGCACTGAAACTCATACTGAAGGATGAAAAACGGCAGCGCCGTCAATATGATACGCCCATACGTCACACAGCCTTCCAACAGCTGTCCCTCCGCGCCCAGAAACAGCGCGAAGGGGCGCAGCATGATGTTGCCGATTACGGCCAGAACTATGGCCAGCAATATCGACACATAGATTAACATGGAAAACGTCTCGTTTGCTTTCTTCTCATCCCCCTCCCCCATGGTCTTTGAGATCAGGGCGCTGCCGCCCGTGCCGAACATAAATCCGACGCATCCCATAATCATGAGCAGCGGCATAATGAAATTGACGGAGGCAAACGATGTCTTTCCCGCAAAGTTCGAGACAAAAAATCCGTCCACCACGCCGTAGATGGAAGTAAATACCATCATGACAATGGACGGAAAAGTAAAGCGCAGTAAGCGTCGATAGGTAAAATGATCGGATAATTTTATCATAAAAATTACCATGCCTTTCTCTCAACCTGCAGGCTTTGGACCGCAGGCACAAATTTGCGTGTGAAAAATTTATTTTTCACACTATTCCTCCTTGTATACGATTATTCAAGTTTCCTTTCAAACCAGCGCACCGCAAATTCGGCGACCGCAGGCGCCAATTGCTTGATTTCCCAATCCGACGTATTGACCGTCAGATGGTATGCATTTCGTTCTCCCCATGCGCTGCCTGCGATCAGTTCATGCATCTGAGCACGATTCTTATCAATGCCGCGGATCTTACGCTCCATCTCCTTTTGGGATAAGCGTTCGTCTTTTCTTGCGCGCTCCAAACAGCGCCGCACTCTCACGTCGAGGTCGGCGGCAACAAAAAGCCGAAACGGACTGTAATCGCGCAGCAAAATGCCCGCACTGCGCCCGACGATCACACAGTCTTTTCCCGCACCTGCAATCGCTTCTATAACCTGTCTCTCCTCCAGCAGCAAATTGGTTTTGGAACGCTGCAAGGCCGCACTGCCCGAAATGGAACTCCTGTAGTGGAGCGGTATGCCCTTCCAGGACTGATTTTCCAGCATGTTCTCCACATACGCCTCATCCATCCCTCTATTTTTTGCGATCGCGCTGATAATCTCTCTGTCAAAATATTCATATCCCAGCAGGTCCGACATCCGCCGGCCTAGTTCTCTTCCGCCGCTTCCAAACTCACGGCTGATTGTGATAATCCGCATGATAATCCTCCATTCTGAAGCGATTTATGGCACAGGCCCGCAAACCGAATGTCAGATTCGGCTTCGCATGGGTTGTCGCAATAAGCATTGAATGTACAAGATATCGTATTAGCATGTGATTGCATTTACAATTTCTTGTCCACATCATTCGTAATGCGACAGCCCCTTACAAATTTGTAACGCTTCAGCACAAATTTATCTGTGAAAAATTAGCTGTCAAGATGCTTTTCGCAGTATTTTCTTTTTTCTATCTATGATTCCAAATTCAGACTTTTATGGTAAATGACAACGCCCCCCGATAAACTTCCTTGATTCCATATTGCCGAATCCCAAGCCAGGATGTAAATGCCTGTCCTCGGCTCATTTCGGTGTGAAATATAGTATTTGACCGCAAAACATCCATTGACGTAAGCGGTTAGAGTTTCTTCTCACACTGCAATTGCTCTGTTTTTTCTCTTAAAGACACCAAATAGTTTTCCGTCAATCGCAGATATTTTAAAACATCCGCTTTCTCCCATGATGCAAAAATTTCCTCTTCAATCTGTATCATCCGGTATGCCGTCCGCTCGGCCAGTTTTCTGCCCTTTTCCGTGAAATATACTTTCTTTGACTTGGCATTAAAGGCTTCCAGATAGACAATGCCTTCCGACTCCAGCTTGCGCATGGCAGAGTTGATCGTCTGTTTGCTAAGTCCTGTGTAGACACTGATGTTCTGGAGCCGGCAGCCCTCCCCGTTGTCACACACCGCGTATAGAATTCTCATGGCGCTGTCGGAAAGCCCCAGCTTCAAAGACAGCGCATGATACGCCGCTTCAATTTCACCGCAGAGATAATTATAGCGTTTCATTTCCTTTGATATACGGACCGTCGTTGGATAGCTTCTTTCTTTTGATGCGCTATCTGGCATGGGATTGCTTCTTTCTTTCGGTTCGCTATCCGGCTCAGGATTGCTTTTTTCTTTTGATTCGCTATCTGGCATGGGATTGCTTTTTTCTTTTGATTCGCCAGCTGGCATGGGATTGCTTCTTTCTTTCGATGCGATACCTGGCTCGGGATTGCTTCTTTCTTTCGGTTCGCTATCTGGCATAAGATAGCCTCTTTCTTGTGATTTGCTATCGGGCTCAGGATAGCTTCTTTCTTGTGATTCGTGGGTTGCCATGGGACACCTCCATGCGTCCGCCACGCACTTATACAGAACTCGCGTGCGTCTATCGGCCGATTCTCATCATGTGAATTAGTATGAAATCATACTATTGGATTATAGTATGATTTCATACTAAAGTCAATACACAACTTTGCGCGGTACGATATATGACTCCCAAAACTTATTAACTTTCCGAACATCGTTCACTATCATAATCGTGAACATCGTTCAAGAGAGACAGTTATGAGTGAAAACGAAGTAAGCAAAAATCATATTATAGACATTAGCACGGAGTTACTAAATGAGTACAACGGTGACACAAAAAAATCACCTCACGTTTGATCGCCACAAGAGCGGACATTGGATTGGGTTCCATCAATTATTTCTTTGGAAGCAAGGAAAATCTTATCACAGAATGTGTACAAAGAATCATAAATAGAATTTTAACGGGGTTTGCGCCGGATATCGCAGACTCGGCGACGGCTGACGGATTGTCCGATCAAACGCGTCTCCTATCCTGGGCAAACCAAACCTTTGATTTTCTTTTTGAACATCAGGCGATTGCAAAATCTCAATTATCAGCGATCTGCAAAATTTTTCCGCAACTAGCAATTCCGCATACACCGTTGGGGCATCCAGTGATGATACACGTCTTTTCAAGATTGGACATCCTCTTGTGTCAGTTCGCCCGGTGAAAGACAGAAACGCATTTTGCGGGTTTCATGTTCCCCTTAACGCCCCAGCGAAGTCAAACCAAACGTTCACGGAGTGAACTTTGAAAGTTCGCCTGCGAACTTTTGC
>CAJTYI010000077.1 GCA_910584215.1 uncultured Roseburia sp.
CGTTAGTACCCCGGCGTTTTGGAGGTTCGGGCAAAAACAAGAGCACCTGCAGTTAGGATACCGGCTGGACACCGCTCATATGCTGATAATAAAAAGTATATCACTTCCCAGTAAAAGCCGTTTTGCATATTTACTCATTTATATGGTATAAAGTTTAGGCTAATAGCCTATAGGTTATTAGCTTGGAAATTTTATACCATATAAATGAAGTATGTTGCAAGCAGTCTTGATCAAAAAATGTGAACCAACTTATGTCAGCTCACATTTGATCATTTGCTCACGGCGCATCTTCAATAATATCCTGCATAGAATGTTTGATAATGTACTGATAAATCTCCGCCAGCTCCTTGGCGGAGATGCTCATCCCGGTCTGTATCCAGGATATAACCACATAACAAAGCGATTTGGCGTAATACCCGGCCACACGCTCTGAGGTCAGCCATTGATATTTCGACATCTTCCCTTTCGTCGAAAAGTCCTGCATAACCCCCAAAAGCACTTTGGAAACGCACGCCTCCACAATGGACTGAAAGGAATTTTGACCCTCGAGGCGGCTGGCCCTCGTATAAAATTCTTTATCCTGCTCTATGCGGGTAAAGATCAACACAAAGGCTTCATTGATCATGCCCACGCCAATCAGCGGCTGCACAGGCTCTAAGATTTCCGTATTGATGATCCATTCCAACAGTTCATATTTATCCTGAAAATGATTGTAAAAAGTGGGGCGGATTACCCCCGCCCGATCGGTGATCTCCTTGACGGTGATCTTTTCAATAGGATGCCTTTGGGCCAGTTCCTTAAAACTTGCCGCAATCAGGGCATCCGTCTGATTTTTTATTGTCCCTGTCATTTCCTGTCTAACCGTCCCGCATTATTCGTCAAATTCCATGGTAATATAAAATCCTCTCGGCGTCTCCTCGATCGCCGCCACGGTGCCTTCTTTTGATTTGATGCGCTCCCCGACTGCATAATTGGCGGACATGGCGTACGCCTTGCCCAGGGTATAATAATAGGAACCCGGCAGTTTTCCCTCTGTGATCGGCAGCACCTGACCGATCTCGACAAGTCCCATGCGCTCCATTTTAAACTCTTCTCTTCTCATAATAAAACATACGCTACTCTACTTCTTTGTATTCACATTCGAGTGCGGCATCCTCTTTCTCCTTCGCCCGCAGTGTAAAAACTGCTTTCAGTGCAATCCAAAGATCAGTCAGCCCGTCATAGATCAGGGCAATGCCTATGATGCGGAACGTCAGGGCTACCATGCCAAATGCATTGATGATACAGACAATCCCAAAGATTATGCTCAATGCTGCGATAATGCCCATAATCCACCAGCGGTCGTAGCCGTTTCTCTTTGTCTCCAACGCAATCTGCAAATCTTTCAGCCCGTGCACGGTAAGTATGACACCGATCACGATGGGCACGAAGCTCACCAGCTTATGCGGCTGCAAGAAAATCCAAACGCCCACCAGCAGCACGATCACGCCGAGAATGGCGGAGACCGGATAGCCGTCTCGCTTTACCAGATAAGAGGTGATCTGCACGATTCCGATGATGATGATCGCCACCGCCAGAATCTTACACAGCACGTCGATCGTCGTCTTCGGCCATACCACTAATACAATCCCCAGCACCGTGCACAACAGTGCCACAAAAACCATTTCCATTTTATATTGTTTGATCGCTTCTTTCATCTTTCACTCTTCCTCTCATTCCGCCGTATCAGCAGCATAATCACCGGCGCGTATCTTATTTTTTGACATTATACCATAATTATTTCCACATGGATAGATTTTTATTTTTTCTTTCAGGAAAACATGCCAAATGATCAGCGGGTCGTACACTGGTTCTTGCTGATTCGTCGTACCGGGAGTATAATACGTTTGGTAATGATTTTGATTTTAGAAAGGAACGCACCATGGGAAAAGAGACAAAGACAAACGCAATGCGGATGTTAGACCGCAGCAAAGTTGCTTACGAGATGATACAGTACGAATGTGACGCATTTATCGACGGACTTCACACCGCAGCGCTCACCGGCGCACCGGTAGCGCAGTCCTTTAAGACCCTGGTTATGAAAGGCAAGAGCGGAGCCCATTACGTTTTTGTTATTCCAATCGGCGAGGAAGTCGATTTAAAAGCCGCCGCAAAAGCTGCCGGGGAAAAGTCTGTCGAAATGATTCCGGTCAAAGAAATCACCGCCGTCACCGGCTATGTGCGCGGCGGCTGCTCTCCTCTGGGCATGAAAAAGCAGTTTCCGACTTTCGTTCATGAAACTGCTGCTTCCTTCGATAAAATATATATCAGCGGCGGCAGAATTGGCGCCACCATTGTACTCTCTCCCGCCGACCTGATAAAAGTGACCGGCGCATCTTACGCCGCCCTAACTCGTTAATCCATCCTCCGTGGTTCTTGCCAGCTCCATAATCTTTTGGAGCTCCGCTCCCTCCACCGGGGCATCGCCATGGACAATATGTTTCCCGTCCTCCGTTACCTGCCCTAACAGACGGCTGTTTCTCTCCTTGCCTTTTTCTATGGTAAAATAACACGTCTTTTTCGTGATGGGGTCAAATGTCAGATACATACGGAAACAAAGGCTCGGTATCACCGTATCCTCCGGCACATCCACACGAATCAGCGTCAAGTCCTCCGCGATATCCAGTGCCATCACATCATAGTCGCTCTTGCTCCCCCGGTAAAGTCTTGTATCGCCGAAAGACTCACGGAATACTTCATCGATGACTTCCTCCCGTCCCTCGCAGAGACGGTTGACAAAGTCCTCCCCCTCCTGGAACAGGTGTACGGGCAGCGTCCCAAACTCCGCCTGCCCTCTGGCGTAATTGGCAAACTGTTCGGGTGTCATTTTCACCTTTTTCGTGTTGGCGAGCTTGATATCCGCCTCATGAAGCTTTCCAATCAGCTCCTTTTTCAACACAAGGTTGTGGGAAAACGGATTTAACACCATACCCAAAAGCTGTAAGTCCTGCTTCATCACTAAACTGTTGCATGCCGGAAACGGCATATGAAGCAGCGCCTGCGCTTTGGGCTCCGGCGGTATCTGATTCTTATTGGTGTAAACCGCCAGATATTGTTCCCCCTCGTTGTTTTTTAAAAAACAGGGAAGCGGCTGATCGGGCGCTTTTAACATGGCCGGAACATACAGCTTAGTCGGGCGCAAGAGATTGAGCACATTGCCCAGATTGTCCGGCGTGCGCTCGTCAATATACGCCTGAATGGCCTTTTCCAGATTTTCATTTGTTATCTCTACCGTTGTCTTAT
Organism: uncultured Roseburia sp.; assembly: GCA_910584215.1. Lineage (GTDB taxonomy): Bacteria > Bacillota > Clostridia > Lachnospirales > Lachnospiraceae > Roseburia. Next base: position 3,283 of record CAJTYI010000077.1, read on the forward strand.
TCTCATCCATATTGCGCTAATTCCTTTCTACAAATTCGTATGCGAACTTGTATTTGATACGCCTTAATCCGTATTTACATGGCTTTCACTTCATCAAAATCTTTCACTACTTCCGCCGACGGAGCCGGTGTCAGCAGACTCACTACGATAATAAAGAGACATGCGACCACAAACGCCGGCAGCAGTTCATAAATATTCCACGCGCCGCCGAGCGGGCGAATTGCATACTTCCACACAAACACCATGATGCCGCCGGAAACCATGCCTGCGAGCGCTCCCCACTTGTTGGTCCGTCTCCAGAACAGAGAAAACAGCATAATCGGCCCAAATACCGCGCCAAACCCGGCCCAGGCGAACGACACGATCTGGAACACGGAGCTGTTGGGATCTCTGGCTATAAATATGGCAACCACCGCAATCGCAAGCACCGTCGCGCGCGCCACCACCATGGTCGTTTTGTCGGAAAGCTTGACATGGCACACATCTTTGATCAGATTTTGTGAAATCGAAGAGGATGCCGCCAAAAGCTGTGAATCCGCCGTGGACATGGTACAGGCCAAAATACCCGCAAAGATCAGACCCGCAAAAATGACAAAGATAAACTTGACAGCCCCGCTCCCCGTTGTGCTCAGCAGCGTAGCCGCCTTAATCAAAATCGTCTCGGAATCCGCTCCCTCCAATACAGGAAGCGCATTAGCCTTTGACATCGACAGTCCGATCACGCCGATAAAAATGGCAGCTGCCATAGAGATTACAACCCATACGGTGGCGATCCTGCGGGAGAGTGTGAGTTTTTTCTCATCATGAATCGCCATAAAGCGAAGCAGGACATGCGGCATACCAAAATATCCAAGCCCCCAGGCCAGCATAGAGCAGATCGTAAGCAGGCCATAAGGCGCTGCGCCGCCCGTCGTGGGGTCATATACATGATTGAAAGATAAATATCCTGCCAGCTCTTTCGCGTTGTCAATCACGACAGAAATACCGCCGGCAGTATGTAAACCAAAGAAAATCATAATCACCAGCGCGCATGTCATGATGATACTCTGAATCAAATCTGTGGTGCTCGCCGCAAGGAAGCCGCCCAGTGCGGTATAACCTACAATAATAATAGCGCTGACAATCATTGCGGGCATATAATCCAAGCCAAACAGGCTCGAAAACAGTTTACCGCAGGCCGCAAAACCGGAAGCAGTATACGGGATAAAGAAAATCACAATAAAGACCGCGGAGATGGCAAGCAAAAGATTGCTCTTATCGTGATAACGGTTGGAAAAAAAATCAGGTATTGTAATGGAGTGATTCTTTTCGCTGTAGCGGCGCAGCCGTTTAGCCACAATCAGCCAGTTAAAATAAGTGCCGACGGCAAGTCCAATCGCCGTCCATCCGGCGTCCGCAATACCGGAAAGATAAGCAACGCCCGGCAGGCCCATCAAAAGCCAGCTGCTCATATCGGAAGCCTCCGCGCTCATCGCCGTCACCAGCGGCCCCAATTTGCGCCCGCCCAGATAGAAGTCATCTGCATCACGGTTTTTTCGGGAAAACCAGACGCCAACCCCCATCATAAAGACGAGATAAATAATCATAATTATTAAAACTCCAACTGTAGAACCCATAGCAAAACCAACCTTTCTCTTTATTCCTCCGCGCAAAGCCGCACCGACAGAGGGTGCAGACGCTTAGTAAGTGCTGGCTGCGTTTCAAAACCAGCAGCAAATATCATGTCAATTGTAGCATAAAAGCCGCCTGTCCACAAGAAATTATTTTGCAAGGCCTCCGCAAAATGCATCAACAAACGTAATATAGAACCATCCACAAAAGTGTTTTACGAATTATCCGCAAAAGCCAGGCTAAGCAGAAAATGCTACGCCCTTTGTGAACCGTAGCTAAAATACTTCTTGTAGGTGACAAGGAACAGCACAACCGCTAACGCCGCCGACAGATAATCGGTGACTGGCTGGGCCATCGCTACCATGCGCGCCGAATCAAAAATTCTGCTGAATACAAATAAAATCGGAATATACAATAGTCCCTGCCGGCTCACGGAAAGAACCAGGGACGGCAGCGCGGCGCCCGTAGACTGAATGGCGTTGATAAATACAAACAAAATCCCCATGACCGGTCCCGATAAAATATAGGTTCGTGAAAATGACATGCCAAACGCAAAAGCATCGGCATTGTCCAAAAACGCCGTCACCAACGGTCCCGCAAACACATAGCAGACCACGGTCATAATCAGGCTTAAGGCAAATGCCAGGCAAAGAGAAAACTTTAGCACCGACAGATAGCGCTTTTTATTTCCCGCACCGTAACAATATCCCAGCAGCGGCTGTATGCCGGTTCCCAGTCCGATCAAAAGCATCACCACAATCATATTTACTTTCATGGCGACGCCAAGGCCGGCCACCGCCATATCCCCGTAGCGGGTCATGACATTATTGATCAAAATATTGGAGACGCTCATCAAGACACTGTTGAGTGACGCCGGAATACCGATCGCCAACACACCGGAGGCAATGCCTCCCTTGATTTTGTAATCTTTCAAACGAATCGAGAGCATCGAGCGTTTGGAAAGCAGATGTATCAGATAAAATACAGCCGCACAGATATTGCCGATCACGGTTGCCACGGCCGCACCCGCCACATTCCAGTGAAAACCTAAAATCATAATCGGGTCCAAAACGATATTTAAAAGATTTCCGATGATCATGCCCGTCATCGCCACCTGCGCCTTGCCCTCGGAACGGATCACGTTACTGAAAGTATTGCCAATAATCAAAAAAGGAATACCGACCGCCACAATATTTAAATACTGTGCGGCATAGCCGATCGTATCATCGCTGGCGCCGACCATGCGGCAGATCGGGTCTACAAATATCCAGATCAGTACCATGGCAGCGATGCCAATCACAAGGCCTGTCCAAAAACAAAAAGCCGACGTATGCTTGGCCCGCTCTCCCCTGCCTTCGCCTAAAAGTCTCGAAATCAGCGAGGTGCCTCCGATGCCAAACAACATGCCCACTGCCATAAATATCAAAAATACCGGCGTCACCAACGAAACAGCCGCCACCATATAGGCGTTTTTGGTCTGTCCAATAAAAAAGGTATCCGCGAGATTATACAGCAACACCATGATCATACTGATAATGGAAGGTATGATATTGCTGATGACCGCTTTGGGCACTGGCGCATTCGCAAATATTTCCGTTGATTTATTTTTCATAAATTTTTTCTCTCCTTTCGCTTTTCTGAGGATATCATGAATTTTCCGCATGGAATAACATGCCGAAAAAGTCTATATGTTCTACATCATAAACCTTTTGCGGCGGCAATGCAAGCGGCAAATTTCAAATTTGCCCTGAAAAACCAGTACATATTTTATTGTAATCAGGACATACTTTTTTTAACGGCGGCCAAGTATCCGCCTCAATTGAAACAGTTTTATTTTCCAAAAACAGGCATGAGTGAACGATGGATAACAGTTTCCACAGGTCTTAGCACAAACTGCACAGACCTGTCTAAACTGTTACATAGATGAATCCTTCACTCCCAAGTTTGTGCCCGCGCAAACTTGGAAGCCGTATGCGGCTTTGCACAACAATACAATGCGGGCATGAGGTAACTTATGAAAGAAATCACACTTTTACCCATGACCAACGAGATGGGCTGTTATGAGATCCGCTTAGAGAGCATCGGCGGACTGGGCGCCAATCTCTGCGGCAAAATGTTGGGGGAATTGGGTGCCCTCTATCTCAATCTCAACGCACTTAGCTTTTCCAGTTACGGTTCCGAAAAAAGAGGTTCGCCCGTAAAGGCATTTATCCGCTGGTGCGCCCCCGACCGACCGCTGAGGGTGCAGAGCCCCGTGACAAAACCCCATCTTCTCGGTATCTTCCACGAGGGGCTGATCGGCACGCATCCTGTGCTCTCCGGCGTGACCTCGGAAACTGTGATCGTGCTAAACACCAAACTTTCGCCGGAAGAAGCCGCAGACAAATACCATATCTCCACCGGCCGTCTCTTCTGTCTCGATGCCCTCGCGATCGCGATGGAGCAAAAATCACGCATCAACATGGTAATGTTGGGCGCCATTGTCAAAGCCTCCGGCTTCCTGCCTCTCGATGCCGCATTTACCCTATGCAAAGAGACGCTCGGTGAAAAATATCCGGCAGCGCTTGCGGCCAATCTCTCCGGTATTCAGGCAGGCTATGATAAAACGGAATATGTCGAGACAAAAGCTGCATCCGTTGGTGAGAGTAGCACCCCGACCGAACAATATTACTGGGGCTATGACAATGCCCCGATCGGCGGCATCAATCCGCGCATCGGCAGCACCGTCTCAAATGATCTCTCCCCCTCGCGCGAAGGCTATATTCCGCTGTTTTTGCCGGAAAAATGCATTAACTGCGGCCTCTGCGACTCTACCTGCCCTGATATGGTATTCCAGTTTGCGCTTGGCACTTATAAGGGAAAGCCTGGCATGGTAAATCAGGGCCTTGATTACCGCCACTGTAAGGGCTGTCTGCGCTGTGTGGAGGTCTGCCCTACCCATGCACTGGTGAAAGCGCTTGAGCACGATTATCCGTCACCGCCGCACGCACGCACCAACCAGGATCTGCTGCCCGACTCCATTGCCTACGAGAAAACGGGAGCAAACAGCTGGATCACCAGCGATGCTTATCTGGACGAAAAGCGGGTGGACGGCGGACATGTCTAAACCAATGGCCGACGGCACGCATAGTAAACCCGTTTTTTGTTTCACGAAATAGCAGCATATCAGATTATCATATCGTTATTATTATAGAAGAAAGGACCTCTATGGAAACTTCCACACAAAATCAACAGCCACCAAAGCAGAAAGTGCTTTACGACAGCGGCAACGAGCTCGCCGCTTACGCCGCAATGCAGATCAATTATCATATTATGGGATATTACCCCATCACCCCCTCCACACAGATTGCGGAAAATCTCGATGCCAGCGGAGCCAAAGGCAATCATTCCATCCGCCTGATTGCCGCAGAGGGTGAACATTCGGCCGCCGGTATCTGTTACGGCGCATCGGCGGGCGGCGGCAGAGTGTTTAACGCCACAAGCGCAAACGGTCTTCTCTACGCGTTAGAGCAGTTTCCGGTGCAGGCCGGCACGCGTATGCCTATGGTCATGAACGTGGCGTGCCGCTGTGTTTCCGGCCCGCTCTGTATCAAAGGAGATCACAGCGATATCATGTACCTGCTCAACGCAGGCTGGATTATTTTCTTTGCGGACGAGCCACAGACCGTCTATGACTTTAACCTTGTAGGATTAAAACTCGCGGAGGCGGTGCGCCTTCCGGTCGCCATCGCTTTCGACGGCTTTTTCACCAGCCACCAGAAACGCAAGTGTATGGTGTTCGCCGACAACGAAACCGTGCAAAATTATATCGGTTCAAAGTGTTGCGACAACGAAGCCGCTTTAGAGGGAAAGAAAGACGCCTTCTACAGTGTGCTCGATTTGGAGCATCCCATCTCAGTCGGCTCTTATATGAACGAACCGGACGTGACAAACAATCATTACCAGCTCCACGAAGCCATGGAGGAGGCCCGAAAACTCATGCCCACGCTTTTTACGGAGTATGAAACTCTCTCCGGCAGGAAGCTTTCGCTCTGCCGCGGGTACCGCCACGAGGATGCCGAGATTTTGCTGTTTCTGGTCGGTTCCTCGTACCCGACCGCCATGGAGGCAGTTGATATCCTGAGACAACAAAATATTAAAGCAGGCGTTGTGACAATATCTGTTATTCGCCCATTCCCGGCCGAAGATCTGCGCAATTTCTGTAAATCAGCTTCTACTGTCGTCGCCTGCGACCGACAGGACAGCTATGGCGCCGGCGGAGGCAATCTTTCACTGGAACTTAAGGCCGCATTAAAGGACGGTGCGGAGACATCCTCTATCCGCGTACTGACCCGCATCTACGGTTTGGGCGGCATGGATTTTTTTGTGGAGGACGCGATCGATCTGTGCAAAGAAGGGCTCTTAGATAACGCTCCTGCTTTTTCCTATCACGGCATCGTTCCCGGAAAACAGGGCACGAAGCAGCCTCCGTATTTTAAACCTCTGACCGAAACCGACTGCTCACCGGGCGTCACCTCCTGCGTCTTTGAGGAGCACGGTGTTGCAGTCACCGGCGGCAATCTCAGGGAATCCACCGCGATGCCCAAACGTATCGCACCGGGACACGGCGCCTGCCCGGGCTGCGGTATCCCGGTAAACTTAAATTTGTTGCTCAAAGGAATAGAGGGAAATGTGATTCTGCTGTTTCAGACCGGGTGCGGCATGGTCGTCACAACCGGCTACCCGAAGACGGCGTTCCGCATCCCGTTTCTTCACAATCTGTTTCAAAACGGCGCGGCTACCCTAAGCGGTCTCGTGGAGGTGTTTCACCAGAAGCAGGCGCGCGGCGAATACCCGCAAGGCGATATCACATTCGTGATGGTCAGCGGTGACGGCGGCATGGATATCGGCATGGGTTCAGCGCTGGGAACCGCTCTGCGCGGACATGGGCTGATTCTCTTTGAGTACGACAACGGCGGCTATATGAATACCGGTTATCAGCTCTCCTACTCCACACCCAAAGGAGCTAAGAGTTCTACCTCCCATGTCGGCAAAGCGCAGTACGGAAAGACCTTTTTCCACAAGGACACCCCGCAGATTATGGCTGCCACCAATATCCCCTATGTGGCAACTATGGCAGAATCCCATCCCACGGACTTTATCCAGAAAGCTGCCAAGGCCGCTGCCTATGCCAAAAGCCAGGGGACAGTGTATTTAAAAGCGCTCTCCTCCTGCCCGTTGAACTGGGGAGACGCGCCAGACAAAGAACGCGGTGTGATCGCCGCCGCCGTGGACTGCTGTTATTTCCCTCTGTATGAAATTGAACAGGGTAACACCAAACTCTCCTACGACCCCGCCGAAAAGAACAAAAAAATTCCGGTAACCGACTGGCTGGGCATGATGGGACGCACGAAGCATTTGCTCAAGGATACCTACCGGGAGATCACCGACGAAATACAGCAGGAAATTGACAGACGTTACGCGCGTCTTCGCGCCATGGCAGAATCTCCGCTTTTATAATTTTCGCGGAAAAATGAAATATTAAGCGAATTCAAAGCTATTCCCGAAGGGCAGAAAGCCACCACTGTGAATTCGCCGCGATCCTCATATTACAGAAAGGCATGGAATCTAAAATGAAGTTTGAAGAAAGTGTGACACGAGAAAATCTGATGCGCGCATTTGCCGGGGAAAGTCAGGCAAGAAACCGCTACAACATCGCAGCGGCCACAGCGCGGGAAAATAATTTATTTGTCGTCTCAGCCGTATTTGCGTTTACGGCGGACCAGGAAAAAGAACACGCCGCCATCTTCTACAATCATCTGCGGGACTCCGCAGGCAGCAACATCAGCATCGACGGTTCCTATCCGGTAGATCTCAACAAAGATGTAGCTAAGCTTTTGCGTTCTGCCCAGCACAACGAGTACGAGGAACACGATGACGTCTATCTTCATTTTGCCGAGAAAGCAAAAGAGGAGGGATTCTCTAAAATCGCTTTCTCTTTTGATCAGATCGCCAAGATTGAAAAAACACACGGCGACCGCTTTGGCATGTTTGCCGACCTGTTAGAACAGGATAAACTCTTTGCCGCTGACGTCGACACCGCATGGATGTGCCTGGAATGCGGCCATATCTATTACGGAAAATCCGTACCGGCCTCCTGTCCGGTCTGCCAGCACAGCAGAGGATATTTTGTCCGCCTGGAGCTGGCGCCCTACACTGGTATCTTGGCCTAAAGCGTATCGACAGGAACCGCACTAGAATTGTACGGTTCCTGTACAACCGCACTAGATCATATCCGGCATAATGATGCGCAATCTAGACAAACTTGACTGCCGTACCGTACGCGATAACCTCCGCGGCGCCCTGCATGATCGCGGAGGACGCGTAACGGATATTCACCACGGCGTCCGCGCCTAAGGCTGCCGCCTCTTCCACCATGCGCTTGGTGGCTAAGGCTCTCGCCTCATTCATCATCTCATTGTAAGCGGTCAGCTCACCGCCCACTAGTGTCTTAAATCCCTGCGTAATATCCTTGCCGATATGTTTGCTCTGAATCGTGCTTCCCTTGACTAAACCAAGCATTTCCAAATTTTTTCCGCTGATATAATCAGTATTTACTAAGATCATCTTCTTCTCCACTCCTTATCTCCTCGACTCTCTCCCAAAACATGGCGAATAACACACCCGCCAATGCCAGGGGAACAACAACAAGCAACAACTTTATGGGGAAAGGAATCTTTGGTACCAGCATACAGACAAACGCAATTCCCACGTAGTAGATCACCATGATAAATGTTATAATCGCCGGTGCAATAATTTTGTGCTGTTTCATATCTAACCCCCTTTCCTTTAAGACTAATTTACTACACAAACCTTAATAATACAACGGCTTTTTCTTTCCATATTCTTAAAAATGCTAATTAGGACCCTTTTGGTCAGAAAGTAGCTTAAGATATTCACAAATTGGAACCGCCAAAATTGTGAATTATTCACCTTTACGAACAAAAATATTTATGCTATCGTTATATTGTTAATCATATATTATTACCTTATGGTAATAGAAAGGAGTTCACTATGAAAGGTTATGAAAAACCAATGGTTATGGTAGCAGACGGCCTAAGCGAAGGCGTATACGCTGCTTCCGGCGCCGGCGAAACTTCATCCGACTGCTGGACAGTCAGCGGCAGATCTGTTCAGGACTGGAACGGCTCTCACAATGTATTCGAGATCAGCGCCAGACATTCTACAGCTGTAGAGCACATTTCCGGTGAGACGACTGTTTCGATTGTATTTAACAACAACATCACAGACGCATATTCAGAGTTCCCATGTTCATTTAGCGGTAACACCGCCACAGTCACCCGCACATTGCTGGCGGATGCCTATAAGTCAGGCGACAACGTTACTTACAAGGTTTGGGCGAAAGCCGCCGACGAAGCTACTACAAAGGGTCTTGCCATCTCAAGTATCGGCATTACCTGCAAGCATGAGACAAACGTACAGGGCAAATACGATTAATAAGCAGACTTCTTTCTATTGCTCCTGACAGGAATAACCGAAACAAGCAATGTACAATCGGAAATGAATTGACTAATCGATAGAGACAAAAAGAAAACAGCATCACTTTATAGTGGTGCTGTTTTTTACCCTGACGATATAAAAACAGGTCAGAGCTTTCCTGCTCTGGCAAATGTAGAAAGGATTTCCATGAAAGATAAGCTGACATTCTTAATCGGACGTATCAAAGCCGGACGAGTACAGGAGATGTGGCGGCAGACCATATGGATTTACCAGTATGCCAAGCGTTACTGGCTGATTATGATTTTTTATACCATTCTCGGCATGGCCGGTACCGGCATCGCACTTCTCACCAGCTGGATTTCAAAAGACCTGGTGGATATCATCACCGGTTATGAGACCGGCGCATTGATACAGACTTTTTGCATGATGATCGGTCTTAACGTCGGCACCACGCTGCTCAACCAGGCTTCCGACTATGCCTCGAGCTATCTGAGCATGAAAGTAGATTCCGAAATCAAGGCGGATATCTTTTCTAAAATATTAGTGACCGACTGGGAATCCTTAACCAACTATCACACCGGAGATCTTTTAACCCGCTGGAGTTCGGACGCCTCATCCATTTCCAACGGTGTGTTGAACTTTATTCCCAACACCATTATCTACAGTTTTCGTTTTATCAGCGCCTTTGCCATGGTGATCGCCAACGACGCCTCGTTCGCCGTCTTCGCTTTCCTTGGTATGCCGGTCAGTCTGCTGTTGTCGCGAACCCTGATGAAGCGCATGGTAAACAACAATAAGCGCAGCGCCGCCATGGGCGCAAAAATGTCCGGCTTTAACCAGGAATGTTTCTCCAACATCCAGACCATCAAGGCGTTTGATCTGATTCATCTTTATATTGCGCGCTTAAAACAGCTACAGCAGGAATATATTCACATGAAGCTGGATTTTCAGAAAATGTCTATCTGGACTTCACTGCTCTTATCCACAGTAGCGCTCGCGGTGTCCTACGCCTCCTACGGCTGGGGTATTTACCGGGTGTGGAGCGGAGCCATCAGCTACGGCTCGATGACAATGTTTTTAAGCCTCTCCGGCACCTTGACCGGAACTTTGCACAACCTGACCTCCCTGGTGCCCACAATCATCGGGCTTACGACCTCCGCCGGCCGTCTTATGGATATTGTGGAAATGCCGCGGGAGGACTACAGCAGGGAAGATGAAGTGGCGGCTTTCGCCAAAACACACCGGACAGACGGTATCAGTCTTTGCGTAAAAGATCTGGAATATACCTACCAGTCGGGCACAAAGGTTTTTGACGGCGCCTCACTGGAAGCGCACCCGCACGAAGTGATCGCCTTGGTAGGCCCCTCGGGCGAAGGAAAGACGACGATGATTCGCCTGATCTTATCGCTGATGCGCCCCGGAGGCGGCGACGCGGTACTCTTCGGCGGCAGCAGGGAATCTTCAGACGACACCAACGAAACGATCGCCTTGAGTCCCTCGACACGCAAATTGTTTTCCTATGTGCCGCAGGGCAACACCATGTTCTCAGGTACGATCGCAGAAAATATGCGCAATGTCAAACCGGATGCCACCGACCAGGAGATTGTCGATGTGTTAAAGCTTGCCTGTGCCTGGGATTTTATCAAAAAACTTCCCGACGGCATCGACAGCATCATCAAAGAGCGCGGAGGCGGTTTTTCCGAGGGACAGGCACAACGCCTCTCGATTGCTCGCGCCCTGCTGCGCCGCTCCCCCATTCTTCTTTTGGACGAGGCAACGTCCGCTCTGGATGTGGCCACAGAGCGGACGGTGCTGCACAATATTATGACGGACGACTATCCGCGCACCTGCATCGTCACCACACACCGACCGTCCGTACTCACCATCTGTAACCGGGTATACGCAATCCGCGACAAAAAATGTGTGGTACTGCCGCAGAATGAAATTGAAGCGATGCTGCATAATAAATGAGACTTTATGATCTGTTATGTTCCGCTTCACATTTCTGGTCAGCCTTTTTCTGAAAGGCCTCATTGTCGATGATAAACCTCTCATGGATACCCTCGCCGATCTTGCCGGTCTCGTCATAGGCTTCCACCGCAAAGGCAAGCCTCTTTCGGTCAATTTCGGTCAGGGTAGTTCTCGCCGTTATTTTCATCCCCACCGGGGAAGCCGAAAGGTGTTTTACCTGTAACAGCGTGCCGACCGTGCCTTTCCCGGCCTCCAGTTCGGGCGCCACACTCTCACAGGCCGCCTTTTCGATCAGTGCGATCATGGCCGGTGTCGCATATACATCAAGCATACCGCTGCCGATCGCTTTGGCTGTGTTGTGCTCCGTCACCAACTCTACCGCCTCGCCTTTGATTCCTGTCTCTAACATAATTCCTCCCATTCCGCCGCGTCATGCGGCATTTCATCATCTACCCTCCGCTTTACCGGAGCCAGTTCAAATATTCCGCCAGCGCACCGTAATAGCAGCCGAAACTCCTTGGCGCCGACCTAATATGTATAGGTTATTAGCCGTTTTGCTTG
>CAJTYI010000078.1 GCA_910584215.1 uncultured Roseburia sp.
GAGGATAAGGTCATGGAGCGTATCACCGAGCGGAATTTTGAGATGATGTCGGGGAAATACCAGAAAGAACAGCTTGAAATCGAAACACGGTTGAGGGAAGTGACGGAAACCCTTAATGAAAGCTATGAGAAATCGCAGGGAATCCGTGACTTCCTCTCCCTTATCCGCAACTATCAAGGCTTAAAGGAACTGGACGCAACGGTTGTAAATGCGCTGATAGACAAGATACTTGTTTCGGAGCGTGAGAAGTCAGCGGACGGAACAGTGAAGCAGGAAATCAAGATTTACTATAAATTCATCGGCTTTGTCGATGAATTACATATCACACCTACAAAACGGTGGGCAGCAATGCCCGCTAAAAATTGTACGGTGTGCGGCGTTGAATATGTCCCGGGCTCTGGTGCATCAAGGTATTGTCCTGCTTGTGCCAAGAAGATACGGAGGGAGAAATCAAACGAGAGCAAACGCAGGAGCAGAGAACAGAAAAGGATAGCATGTATGAACTGTCCGCAAAAAATGACCGACTGAGGAAAAACGATATCGCCGGAGAAACTATCGCGCATATTTGATCAATTTTTCCGACTGGATGATTCGAGAGCCACTTCGCGCGGAGGCGCCGGCCTGGGGCTGGCGATCGCAAAAGAGATCGTGGAACTGCACGGCGGTACGATTGAAGCGCACAGTGAAAATGAAACCATATGGCTTTTTGTAACGCTTCCTGTTTCCGCGACATAGCTTCATAATTTTATAAGATTTTGATAAGGAAAAACGAAAGAAGGAATCCCCCTGTTTTGCTAAGATGAAAGCAGAACAGGGGGATTGTTTTATGTGCAGTTTTTGATTAGAGGAGAAGGAAGAAATATGAGACAGGAGATTGATATTATCGCATATGATGACATGATTATGACGGCGGGAACGGGGATGCGGCTGCAAAGAGCAGAAGAGAGCGTGATAAGACAGAGAAAATCCGAAGAATATGAGGGGCAGAGAAAGGTAAGGCTGCAAAGCGCACAGGACCACGAGATAAGACAGAGAAAACCAAAAGGAAGAAGTGCATCGCACATACGCGCAGGAGAGATAAGCGGGGAAGAGAGGGAGCGCATGGAACGTTATATGGTACAGGAAAGTTGGCAGACGCCGGTAAGCCGACGGGCGGGTATACGGAAAAAAAGGAGATTGCAGCGCAGAATCCGCAGGTTAAAGCGAATGTTGTGTATGGCGGGCGTGTGTGTGGTTCTGCTGGCCGTCTTTAGCGGTGTGAAAAATTTGCTTGGCAATGTGGGACTGCCGGGAGATGCGGGCTGGTGGCAGATCGACGGACAGCAGGATACCGCCGCTGACGATGCGGTGGATGCGTCGCTTGTCACACCGAAGCTTTATACGGAGCCGCAGGTGGCAGAGAAGCTGCTTGCTCTGTCAGCGTCGTCGCAGGATTATAAGGCCATATACGAGAACATGGAGAGCTATCCAGAGGAAATGCTGGCGGCGCTCTGCAATAATGAGGAGATGCTTGAGTTTGTGCGGGACTATCCGCAGAGGAGCGAGAGCGCCCAGGGCGGGTTTACGGCAGAGGAGCAAGAGGCGGCGATTCCGCTGCTGATGCAGTGGGACAAGCGCTGGGGCTATGTGCCCTACGGGAGCAGCTGCATCGGTATGTCGGGGTGTGCGCCTACCTGTCTCTCGATGGTGATTTTGGCGCTGACTGCGAATGATACGGCGACACCGGATGCACTCGCCTCTTATGCGTGGCAGGAGGGATATTATGCCGAAGGGACGGGCACGTCGTGGAGTTTTCTCACGCAGGGGGCGGCTCACTGGGGCGTCTTAGGGCAGGAAATCGGGCTGGACGAGGCCAAAATAATGGCGGAATTGGAGGCTGGACATCCGATAATCTGCAGTATGCGGCCGGGAGATTTTACCACGGCAGGACACTTTATTGTGCTGACCGGCATCGAGGACGGCAAAATAAGAGTCAACGATCCCAACAGCAGAGCGCGCAGCGGCAGGCTGTGGGCGTATGAGACATTGAAAGGACAGATTAAAAACCTCTGGGCTTATCAGTAAAGAACGCATGACACAAAAGAATCATGGTATGGTGTTTTATTGCCCTGCTTTCGCGGTATTGCCGGAAACGAAAGCAGGGTTTTTCCGTATATGCGGCAATTTGATGGTTCCTCAAAACAAAAGAAGAAATATTTTGGGAAAATTGTATATTTTTACTATCATTTTATATATTTTTATGGTAGAATTGAATATAATCATAATACACCAAAATACGAGGGGGTAATTTGTTATGGCAAAAGAAATGATTGCTATGCTTCTTGCCGGCGGACAGGGTTCGAGACTGTACGCTTTAACGCAGAAGCTCGCAAAACCTGCAGTTCCTTTTGGCGGCAAATATCGTATCATCGATTTTCCGCTGTCGAACTGTGTGAATTCGGGCATTGACACCGTAGGTATTCTGACACAATATCAGCCGTTAGTATTAAACGAATATATTGGAAACGGACAACCGTGGGATTTGGACCGCCTGCATGGCGGCGTACATATTCTGCCGCCCTATCAGCAGGCATCCGGTTCTGACTGGTACAAAGGGACGGCTAACGCCATTTACCAAAATATTTCTTTCATTGAGCGCTACAATCCGCAGTATGTCATTATTTTGTCTGGCGACCAGATCTGTAAGCAGGATTACAGCGATTTTCTGAAATTCCACAAAGAGAAAAATGCCGAGTTCAGCGTGGCAGTTATGGAAGTTCCCTGGGAAGATGCCTCCCGTTTCGGCCTGATGGTAGCAGATGGAGACGACCGCATTACAGAGTTTCAGGAGAAGCCAAAGGAGCCAAAGTCCAATCTTGCTTCCATGGGTATCTATATTTTCAATTGGGATGTGCTGCGCAAGTATTTGATTGAGGACGAGGCGGACCCCAATTCTGAAAACGATTTCGGCAACAATATCATCCCCAATCTCTTAAAAGACGGGCGCAGGATGTACGCTTATCATTTCAGCGGTTACTGGAAGGATGTAGGTACGATTCCGTCTCTCTGGGAGGCCAATATGGAGGTGCTTGACCCGGAGAACAGCGGTATCAACCTGTTTGACGACAATTGGAAAATCTACAGCCGCAACAGCGGTATGACCGGCCACCGGATCAGCGCCGAGGCCGAGGTGGAGAATTCGGTCATCACCGACGGCTGCCGTGTCGACGGTACGGTAAAGAACTCTGTCTTATTTGCCGGAGTTAAGATTGAAGAGGGCGCTAAGGTGCAGGATGCCGTAATCATGGGAGGCAGTGTGATACGCGCGGGAGCGGTAGTATCCCACTGTATCGTTGCGGAGAATGTAGAGATTGGCAGCAACGCCCTGGTGGGCGCTATGCCGCAGGGCGACGAAAAGGGCGTGGCGACCGTGGGACCGGGCGTCAAAGTCGGCGAGCGCGCCAAAGTAGGACCGAATGCGATGGTTAGTACTGATGTAAAGGATGGTGAAGAACAATGGTAAATTCTAATGTGGATGCTCTGGGCATCATTTTCCCAAACAGTTACGATTCTCTTCTGCCGGAGCTGACGAGTGAGCGGTTGATGGCTTCCATTCCTTTTGCGAGCCGCTACCGCATGATCGACTTCATTCTCTCCGGTATGGTCAATTGTGGTATCGACAATATTTCTATCGTTGTCAGGAAGAATTACCATTCTCTGTTAGACCATCTTGGCTCCGGGCGTGAATGGGATTTGGCCCGCAAAAACGGCGGTCTCAATATTATTCCGCCCTATGCGCAGAAAGCAGTTAAGATTTATCATGGCCGCGTGGAAGCGCTGGCTAGTATTCTGGCGTTTTTAAAGAGCCAGAAAGAAAAATATGTGGTGATGTCGGATACCAACACGGCCGCTAATTTTGATTTCAGTTCCTTTATCGAGGCACATATCGACAGCGGGGCGGACGTGACTGTCGCCTACGCGAAAGAGGAGATTCCGGCGAAAGCAGTTACTGCCAATCCCACCAACGAAAATTTCTGGTACACGCTGGGCATAGACAATGGCCGCGTAAAAGAGATTCAGATCAATCCCAAAGAGCCGGGGATTCAGAATTTCTCCATGAACATCTATGTCATCAGCAGAGAACTTCTGATTGAGCAGATTGAGGCTGCCTATGTGAAAGGCTATATTTACTTTGAGCGCGATATCTTAGAGCCGCAGCTCGATAAACTGAATGTGCAGGCTTATCTGTACGAGGGATATTCGGCGCGCATCTGCGATATGAAGAGCTATTTTGACGAAAATATGAAGCTTTTGGATGCGAAAAACCTGGATGCTCTGTTTGAGGGCAATCCCATTTACACGAAGATTCGTGACGACCATCCGACCCGTTACATTACCGGGGCTAAGGTAAAAAATGCCATGGTGGCGGACGGATGTATCATAGAGGGTGAAGTGGAAAACTGTATCCTGTTCCGTGGTGTTGAAGTGCGCGCGGGCGCGAAAGTGAAAAACTGTGTGCTGATGCAGGACAGCGTGATTGAGGGCGATGCGAGACTGGAATATGTGGTTTCAGACAAGAATGTTCATGTCACCGAGGGCAAGGAGATCAAGGGTACCGATACATTCCCGGTATTTATCGCAAAAGGGCAGACTGTTTAGGGGAAATTATGGCATATAATATAGTAGATTTTGGCGCTGTCGCGGACGGTGTCACCAACAATGCAAAGGCGATACAGGCCGCAATCGACGAGGCAACAAAACAGGGCGGCCGGGTGGTGGTTCCGGCAGGCAGATTTTTGAGCGGCACTTTAACGTTAAAGAGCAATGTCGAGCTTCATCTGGAGATGGGAGCCGTTTTGATCAGCAGTTTGGAACCGGCGGATATCCTCGATTTTGCGGCGCTCTTTGACGATGACAATTTGACGACCGGATGGGACGGCGGGTGTTTTCTTTTTGCCTGCCATGGCGAAAACATTGTAATTTCGGGTAATGGGACCATCTATGGACAGGGAGACCGGGTCTTTTTTGATGATGACAGTGACGGCGGTTTCCATGAATGTCCGCTCAATGTCACGGCGTTCCGCCCGCGTCTGACGTTTTTTGAAGATATCGAGAACCTGACGATACGGGATGTCACGATACGGGATGCGGCATTTTGGACACTGCACATGGCGGGATGCCGCCATGTGCAGGTAAGCGGTGTGCGTATTCTCAATGATGTGCGGGGAGCCAACAATGACGGAATTGACCCGGATAGCTGCAAAGATGTGCTCATCAGCAACTGTTTTATCAAGACGGGGGATGATGCCATCGTGGTGAAATCCACAAAACCGATGGCACAGCGCTACGGTTCCAGCGAAAATATAACGATTGTCGGCTGTGTGCTCTATTCCCATGATTCCGCGCTCAAAATCGGCACCGAGACGCACGGAGATATCCGCAATCTTGTGATGGGAGACTGCGTCATTAAGGATTGCTCAAGAGGTATCGGCATCTGGGTCAGAGACGGCGCTACGATTGAAAACATTCATGTGCACCATGTAACCGGCAGTGTGCGCAAATATGCGGACGGTTTTCACGAGGGGCACCCTTCTATGTGGTGGGGAAACGGGGAACCGGTGTTTGTCAATGCCACCTACCGCAATAGAGAGCGGCTCGAAAATCATCAAAAGCCCGGTACGATACGAAACATTACGTTCGATCACATATACATGGATGCGGAGTCGAGCGCGTTTATCGGTGGCGACGAGGGGGCAAGGATATCCGATGTGCGCATCGAGGACTTTAAGTTTACCTATAAAAGCCAGGGAACTCAGAAAGCGGGTTATTTTGACGAACAGCCGTCGATTCGCAATGTCTATGCGCACCGTATTCCTGCAATCTATGCCCGTCATGTGGACGGCCTGTATGCGAAAGGGACGGTATGTTTCGTGGAGCCGTATTCGCTGGAAGAGAATGGACTTTGTGAGACGGAGCAGTGCACGGGAGTGCGGCTAGCGGTAGAACAGTCAGTTCTGTGAATAAGACAATAAAATACATCAATATAATTGATAAAATCACACCTTGCAAAGTGCTTTGCGTCTGTGCTATCATAGGCTACAGATTCAAAGCACTTCGTTTTATCGTATTAGAAAAGTCATTTAGACTTTCCTGAGGGAGTTCATGCGGACTTGTCCGCTTGGTTCTTCCCATATACGGATAGGAATGTTTTAGGGAAAGGCAAGGTTATTTGAGATGGATATAGCAGCAAAATATGGAAAATCATACTTTATGCCGCCGGAGACCACCTATGATTGGGTGAAAAGGGACAGTATCACAGAGCCGCCAATCTGGTGCAGCGTCGACTTAAGGGACGGCAATCAGGCGTTAATTGAGCCTATGAGTTTAGAGGAAAAGCTGGAATTTTTCCAGATGCTGGTCGAGATTGGATTTAAAGAAATTGAAGTCGGTTTTCCGGCAGCATCCGACACCGAATACCAATTTATGCGGGCGCTTATTGAGCGCGATATGATACCCGACGATGTGACGGTGCAGGTACTGACCCAGGCGCGGGAGCATATTATCCGCAAGACATTTGAGGCGGTAAAGGGCGCGCCCCACGCGGTGATACATCTCTACAATTCCACCTCTGTCGCGCAGCGCGAACAGGTGTTTCAAAAGAGCCGGGAAGAAGTAAAAAAACTTGCGGTGGACGGCGCAGTTTTACTTCGAGACCTTGCGGCGGAGACAGAGGGTAATTTTACGTTCGAGTACAGCCCGGAGAGTTTTCCGGGAACCGAGGTCGATTATGCGGTTGAGGTGTGCAATGCTGTGCTTGACGTCTGGAAGCCGGATGAGGCACACAAGGCGATCATCAATATCCCGACGACGGTTCAGATTGCCATGCCGCACGTCTTTGCCTGTCAGATCGAGTATATTCACAAGCACTTAAAATACAGGGACAATGTGATTATCAGTGTCCATCCGCACAATGACAGGGGCTGCGGCATCAGTGACGCGGAGTTTGGCGTTCTGGCTGGCGCCGACCGCATCGAGGGCACATTGTTTGGCAACGGTGAGCGTACCGGAAATGTCGACATTGTGACGCTTGCAATGAATATGGTCTGTCACGGTGTCGACCCGGGGCTTGATTTTCACAATATTGCGGCTATTCGGGAAAAATACGAGCGTTTTACCAGAATGAAAGTCTATGAGCGCACGCCGTATGCGGGGGATCTCGTGTTTACCGCGTTTTCCGGCTCCCATCAGGATGCGATCTCCAAGGGGATGGCGTGGCGTGAGGCAGGCAAGAGCGGCGAGCGCTGGGATGTGCCGTATCTTCCGATCGACCCCAAGGATGTGGGGCGCGAATATGAGTCTGACGTGATTCGTATCAACAGCCAGTCCGGCAAGGGCGGCGTAGCTTATATCTTAAAACAGAATTTTGGCATGTCGCTTCCCAAGGCGATGCAGGAGGAAGTCGGCTATCTGGTGAAAGGCGTTTCTGACCGCATGCATCAGGAGCTTACGCCCAAAGAGATTTATCGCATTTTTGAGGAGCACTATATCAACCATGAAGCGGTATTCCAGATAACCGAATGTCATTTTGAGCAGAGAGACGGTATCACAGCCAAAGTAACGATTGAACAGGAAAATGAAAAGCGCTTGATCGAGACGGCAGGAAACGGTCGCCTCGATGCGGTCAGCAATGCGGTGAAGATGTATTTTGGTATCAGCTATGAGCTGGCTACTTATGAGGAGCATGCAATCTCACAGGGTTCTTCCTCAAGAGCGGCTTCCTATGTCGAAGTCATCTGTGAGGGCAGGCATTATTGGGGCGTGGGCATTGACGAGGATATTATCAAAAGTTCGATCGACGCGCTGGTGTCTGCAGTGAATAAAGTCGTCAAGAGTAAAAATATCAGAGAGGGCAGGGAAGAGCGCATCATGGATATCATGAATTATATCCAGAAAAATTATGCCGATGTAAGCTTAGACTCCCTGGCACAGGAGTTTAACCTCTCTAAAACCTATCTCTCCAAGTATATCAAAGAAAAGTCCGGCTTGACCTTTCAGGACGCCGTGAAAAAGGCGCGCATGAAAAAGGCGCGCACGATGCTAAAGGAGACCAATCAGACCGTGGAGTCGATCGCCGCTTATGTAGGTTATGAGAATGTAGAACACTTTAACCGTCTGTTCAAGTCGGCATATGATATGACGCCGGTACAGTTCCGCAGAAAATATCAGTGAGGAAAAGCTGCCGCATGAAATGTGCAGGAAATGCTTTCAAGTGAAGCTGCCATGGGAACCATAGTCGTTCCCATGGCAGCTTTTATCTTTAGAAGCTTAAACAATCTCAATGTGTTAGAACTCCTTCAAACTGACAAAGAGACAGGAATTTTGGCGAAAACTTTTTAAAAATCAGTCCTTACTTTGACAAAGATTTCTTCCCGCCAAGACTATAATCGTTGTCATTCAAAACATCTGCGTGTGCCGTTGTAAAACAAAAGGATACATCCATTGTTTTGCGCACGGAAAGCGGGTGTTTTAAAAAGAGGAGGATAGGATGATGCAAAAGGCGAAGCCGAAACATATGATATTTGGACTGGTGGGGAGTCTGTTTTGTGCGGTCAATATTATGGGGTGCTACCCGCTCGTGCCCGCGTGGTACGCCGCACTTTATTTGGAGGATGTAAACGGACTGTTTTTGATGGGAGTTATGTATATAGGAATGCTGTTTTTTATGCCCATGACTGCGATCATCAAATATGCCGTGGCGCTGTTGGTGCTTGTGGCGGCGATCCGGCTGGTGGAATGGGCAAACGAGGGATGCCCTGCGTTTATGGGGGGGATTCTGGCTGCCGGTTCTACGATGATACTGTCTTTTTGCGGCAGTTTGCTGGAATGGAAGGAGCAGCCGCACGCTCCGGCAGTTCTTATGGAAGGGGTGTTTATTTTTGGCGCCGTCATACTGCTGAATCGATTGATGCATATGCTTTTGGAACCGTCTACGGTCGCCGTCAGGACGGAAAAAAAGGAGCGGCCGCAGGGGGAAAAGCTTCTCAACTATGCGGACTCTTTTTTGGGGCTGTCGAAAGTGTTCCACTCTATGAGTGCAGCGGGCACGAAAGATGCCGGCGAGGAATTGGGACAGATTCAGAGTGAGCTCACCAGCAAAATCTGTGCGGGCTGTGATAGCTGTGCCGTATGTTGGGAGAGAGATCCCGAGCCATTATATGGAAGCCTGGCAAAGATGATTACCACGGTCTTAAGCGGTACGGACGGGACCAAGGAGGAGGAGCGGGAACTCGGCAAATATTGTAAGAGGAGCCGTGATATGGTGGAGGAGGCCGTGCGGGTATTCGAGCGCGTCAGCTTAAACCGCGCTTGGTATCGCCGTCTCTTAGAAAACCGCCAGGTCATTGCGGAGCAGTTGGACGCGATGGCGTACATTATGCAGGATTGTGCCAGAGAAGAACAACTTTTGGATGAAGAAATGAAACATGCGCTGGCCGAGATTCATTATCGGGCGAAAGAGAGCGGGATTGTGATAGAGGACATGCATCTGACGCGCATGGTGGACGGCCATTATAAGCTGGAGGCAGTACTTAGAAGCAAGCGCGGCGGGTGCGTATCGCTGAAAACCTTTTTGGCTGCGGCCAGCTACGTCCTGGGGTGTCGGATGCGGGGAGCGTCCGAGACAAAAAGCTTTATCTCCAAGGAGAGAACGGAATTTACTTTCTATGAGGATACCAGATTTCGCACGGTACAGGGGATTGCGAGGCAAAAGAAGGAAGATGCCGCGATTTCCGGCGACAATTTCTCATTCCTGGAGATGGACAACGGGAATCTGCTTCTGGGGCTTTCCGACGGTATGGGTTCCGGCAGTTCCGCCTGCAAGGAGAGCGAGATGGTCCTTGATCTAGTCGAGCGCTTTTTGGAGGCAGGTTTTTCAGTGGAGACGGCGATACGCATGATGAATTCGGCGATGGTAATGAAGGGGGCCGATGATATTTATTCCAGTATGGATTTGTGCCAGGTAAACCTATACAGCGGGCGTGCCACACTCTACAAGATCGGGGCCTCCTCCACTTTTATCAAGAGCGGCGAGCGGGTGGAGTGTATTGCCTCCTCAACGCTCCCGGTGGGCGCGCAGGCGGCTGTCGACATCGAGATACAGGAAATCAGCCTAAAGAGCGGTGATTTTGTTGTCATGATGACGGATGGTGTGCTAGAATATTTACATGTGCCGGACGCCGAGGAGACGATGCAGGAGATTATCGAGAGTATCGAGACGAACAATCCGGGGATTCTGGCGAAAAAAATCATGGAGCGCGTGATGCTTTTTACGGGAGGCAGGGTGCAGGATGATATGACAATTCTCGCGGCCTGTGTCTGGCAGAAGTGCGAAGTGTGAGAAGAAAATCTAATCGCTTGCGGCAGAGGCCGCTTCGCGAAGATTTTCTACGGCGCCCAAAAACGGCGCCTTTCTCACACGGAAGAACGCAAAAGCAGCGTTCTTCCCACTGAATGTCAGCGCCGGCAGAGGCGTCAATGCCGCCGACAGCGGCATGACGGGAAGTGTGAGAAGAATTTCTAAGATGCCAAAGAAGGTGGTCTTAGGTCAGAGCCGGGGATATGCCCTGATCGCAGATGAGATCATCGTAATACTGCAAGCAGTATACGAAGTTCTCATCGCGTGTCATCGCAGTAAACTGATCTGACATGGAGGATTCGTATGACAAAGAAAGTGCTTGCATGGATTGCGCAGGAAAACTTAATCAGACGCCACGCCACGGTGCTCGTGGGGGTGTCAGGCGGGGCGGACTCTATCTGTCTCCTGCTGATGTTATGGCAGCAGCGCAGTGAGCTTGCAATCCGGGTGGTGGCGGTGCATGTGGAGCACGGCATACGCGGGGAGGAGAGTGTCGCCGACGCGGTGTTCGTGCGTAATCTGTGTGCGCGTTTTGAGATACCGCTGGAGAGTTTTTCGGTCTCTGTGCCGGCCTATGCAAAGGAGCAGGGGATAGGGCTCGAGGAGGCGGCGCGCATCCTGCGGTACGATTGTTACCGCCGGCTGGCAGCGCGCCATGCGGCGGCAGGGGAGCCAGTGGAGGTGGCGCTCGCGCATCATGCAAACGACAATGCCGAGACCATGTTGTTCCAGATGGTGCGAGGAAGCGGAATAGAAGGGATGGCAGGGATGCGGCCCAAACGTGAGTTGGCTCCCGGTATCTTTTTGATTCGGCCATTGCTTGCCGTCACAAGGGAGGAGATTGAGGATTGGCTTGCAAGGCAGCGGCAGGAGTATCGCACGGACAGCACGAACGCTGATCGGACATACAGCCGAAACCGAATACGCGGCGAACTCATTCCCGCATTAAAAGAAATTAACGCGCAGGCCATCCGTCATATGAACGAGACAGCCAGGCAGATGCGGGAGATTTCCGATTACCTCGACGAGCGCGAAAGAGAATTGCTTTGTGCCGTGCGTGAGAGCAGAACGGGCGGTTTTTTCTTGCGGCAGGAGTTGAAGGCGGCTCCGCTGCTGCTACAGCGTAAAGTGATTTATACCACGCTTTCCCAGGCGGCGGGCAGCCGCAGGGATTGGGGGAGCGTGCATGTGGAGGCGGTGCTGGCGCTTTTTTTACGGCAAAATGGCAGGCGGCTGTCTCTGCCTTACGGATTGACTGCATACAGGGAGTATGAGGGCGTTTTTATTGGCAGCGATCTCAGGCAGCGGAATAGGGACGCCGGTTTTTTGCCGGCGGAGGTCTTTCGCATTCCTGCGGATTTGGAGGAAACTCAGGTGCTGCTGCCCGACGGATGCCGTCTTACCGCGAAAAAACGCATATTTTCGGGAAAAATGGAAGAAATTCCTAAAAATAAGTATACGAAATGGTATGATTATGATAAAATAAGAGGTAGTTTGCAGATTCGGACCAGAAAAAGTGGGGATTATCTTGTCATATACGATGCCCACGGAGTATGTCATAGGAAAAAACTGAAAGACTATTTTATCACAGAAAAAGTGCCGGTGGATTTGCGTGATGGACTTTGGCTTTTGACAGAGGGGGCTCATGTGCTCTGGATTCTTGGGGGGCGTGGGAGCGAGGCATACCGGGTCACGGAGGAGACAAAAGCAGTCATAGAGATTTCAATGAATGGAGATACCAATGAAAATAAAGGAGATCAAGGTTCATATTACGGAAGAGGAAGTCGAGAATAGGATTAAAGAATTGGGGGCGGAGATCAGCGCTTTGTACAAAGAAGAGGCCGTCTGCCTGATCTGTATTTTAAAAGGCTCCGTGTTTTTTACCTGCGAGCTGGCAAAACGAATCACTTCGCCGGTGGAGATTGAATTTATGTCGGTTTCGAGCTATGGGGCGGGAACCTCGTCGAGCGGCGTGGTGCGGATTGTGCAGGATCTGCAGAGCAGCATCGAGGGGAAACATGTGCTGGTGATAGAGGATATCATTGATTCCGGAAGGACGCTAAACTATCTTCTGGAGAATTTAAAGACCAGGAATCCCAAGAGCCTGCGGCTTTGTACGCTTTTGGATAAACCGGACCGCCGCGTGGTGGAGGTGAATGTGGATTATGTGGGATTCGTGATTCCCGATCAATTTGTGGTGGGCTATGGACTTGACTATAACCAGCAGTACCGTAATCTGCCATATATCGGGTTTGCAGAAATAGAAGAATAGAAAGGCAAGGAATAGAAACTTGAATACGAAAAGAAGTGGTTACAGAGGATTTGGCATATATTTGATTCTGATATTGGCGGTGATCGGAATCTGGTACTGGCTGGATGGCAGCAGTTCCACGAACACTTATACGAGAGCGCAGTTTGAGGATGCGCTGGATATGGGGAAAGTGGCGCAGATCGAGATTGTGCCCAACAAAGAAGTGCCGACAGGAAATGTCTATATTACTTTTGAGGATGCCTCCAAGCAGGTGTACACGGTGACGGATGTCAGCGCAGTGGAGGAGTATCTAAAGAAGCAGAATTTTAAAAATTATGTTGTACAGAATCCACCGACTGAGAGCTGGATAGTGACCCTGCTCCCGTATCTTATTATCTTTGCCGCGATGTTTATTTTCTTTATCATTTTGACGAACCAGTCGGCGGCCAACGCGGGCGGCGGCAGCAAGATGATGAATTTTGGCAAGAGCCGTGCAAGACTGATGAACGATGATCCGGCGAGACGCGTGACGTTTGCCAATGTGGCGGGGTTGATCGAAGAGAAAGAGGAGCTCGAAGAGATTGTTGATTTCTTAAAGTCACCGCAGAAATATACCAGGCTCGGCGCCAGGATACCGAAGGGCGTGCTTTTGGTGGGACCTCCGGGAACCGGTAAGACGCTTCTTGCGCGGGCGGTTGCGGGGGAAGCGGGCGTGCCCTTTTTTAGCATATCGGGTTCCGACTTTGTGGAAATGTTTGTCGGTGTCGGCGCTTCCCGCGTCCGCGATCTGTTTGAGGAGGCGAAGAAAAATGCGCCGTGTATTGTGTTTATCGACGAGATCGACGCCGTCGCAAGACGCCGCGGCACCGGTATGGGCGGAGGTCACGACGAGCGCGAACAGACATTAAACCAGATGCTGGTGGAGATGGACGGTTTTGGCGCCAACGAAGGCATCATTGTGATGGCGGCGACCAACCGTGTGGATATTTTGGACCCTGCGATTATGCGTCCGGGACGTTTTGACAGGAAGGTGCATGTGGGCAGGCCGGATGTGCGGGGAAGAGAGGAGATTTTGCAGGTACATGCCAAAAATAAGCCGCTGGGGGATGATGTGGACTTAAAGCAGATTGCCCAGACGACCGCGGGCTTTACCGGGGCGGATTTGGAAAACCTGTTAAATGAAGCTGCTATTCTCGCGGCAAAGGAAGACCGCGGGTTCGTGACACAGGGGGATATCCGTCAGTCGTTTGTCAAGGTGGGAATCGGTGCCGAGAAAAAGAGCCGCGTAATTTCCGAGAAAGAAAAGAAAATCACTGCCTTTCACGAGGCGGGTCACGCAATTTTATTCCACCTGCTTCCCGATGTCGGTCCGGTGTACTCCGTTTCGATCATCCCGACCGGTTCCGGCGCCGCGGGTTATACGATGCCGCTGCCGGAAAAAGATGAAATGTTTAACAGCAAAGGCAAGATGCTGCAGGATATTGTCGTTTCCTTAGGCGGCCGCGTTGCCGAGGAATTGGTGTTTAACGATATCACGACAGGCGCGTCACAGGATATTAAACAGGCGACCAGGCTGGCCAAAGACATGGTGACAAAGTATGGCATGTCGAACAACATTGGTCTGATCTGTTATGACAACGATGACGATGAGGTGTTTATCGGCCGTGACCTGGCACACACCAGGGGCTACAGTGAGACGGTGGCGACGGCGATCGACCAGGAGGTCAAATGTATTATTGATAACTGCTACCGCAAGGCAAAGCAGATGATAACGGACAACAGGGAAGTGCTCGATGCCTGCGCCGATCTTCTCTTAGAGAAAGAGAAGATTACGCGCAAAGAGTTCGAGTCTTTGTTTGAACTGGCGGAAATCTAAGATATAAAAAATCAGACAGCGGCTGCTGCCTGATTTTTTGTGCACACAGGCACAAAAGATGCAGCATATATCTTTAAGAAGCCGGCACAGTATGCGCCCGGCATCGGTTGATAAAGTATAGGTTGTTAGCCTAGTTGTTTGGATGAATACCTATGAATATTGGATGCATATTTATTCTATCAAAAATATAGTAACTTTTCTT
>CAJTYI010000079.1 GCA_910584215.1 uncultured Roseburia sp.
CTGTATTTTGGATAGAATAAATATGCATCCACTATTCATAGGTATTCATCCAAATAACTTGGCTAATAAACTATACTTATTGGCATCAGACACCATGGGTAGGAGTTTGGTAGGCATTGGCCGCCGGCTGATATTTATAATTATATTTGTCGCGGTATTCCTGCATTGTCATGCCGGTTTGCCGCTTAAATACTTGTCTGAGATAATCGCCGTCCATTATAAACATATCCGTAATTCTGTTGATCGGCCTGTCTGTATTTTTCAAAATATCTTTCACTTTTTCTACGCGCAGATAGTGTATATATTGAGCGGTTGTCATGCCGAGATGTTTTTGAAACAAACGGCAGGTATAAGACGGTGATACTTTTAAGTGTTTTGCGATATCGGCAAGCGAAACTTTGGAATATAATCTGGCGTGGATATAGCGTATCGCCGTGTCCAGCATGAGATTGTGGCTGTATATTTTTTCGCTGCCGCAGGATTTGACATTTCGCAGCAGTTTGACGAGAAGTATCGGCAAATAGCCCTCGATCACATTGCGCCGGCAGGGCAGTATCGTGGTCTGTTCGTCGATCATGCGCACGATAATATCTCGTAGTTCCCTGGTTTTTGTGTCGGTAGTATGCACAATGGGTATCTTTTTTTTATGGAAGTCCAAATAATCTGAAAACGCTTCTTCCAGATCAGACTTGATTGTCAAAATCGCACGCTCAGCAAAATAACAACAATAAACTTCAATACCTCTTAAATCTGGAGTGGGAATCAGCCTGCGCGGGGTTTGCGGCGGCGTGAGAAAGAGGTCGCCCTCTGATGCTTGATATTCCCTGTCTTTTGTTTCCAATATTCCGATTCCATGCGCAATATAAAGAATTTCATAGCAATCGGCGGCATATACAGGATCAGCAATCTTACGCATGTCGTGAAATATGTAAAAATCATACTCGGTATAATCCGCAAGATGCAGGTATTCCATAAAAATAACCATACCTTTCTCTCAACCTGCAAACTTTGGGCCGCGGGCACAAATTTGCGTGTGAAAAATTCGTTTTTCACAGTAATCTCCATTTCCATTGTGCGGTGAAGCGGGCGCAGTACTTGCAGCATGAGCTGGTTCATTTTCCGGTGGTTGATTGTTTGGTAGCACTATTATAACATGCGAAGTTCATAATTACAATGTAATAGTTCATAATCACGGATTGTAAAAATGAGATTGTGCTATAAAATGAGGATTAGGAGCAAGACTTTTCGTATCGCTTGGGGTTGAAATAGTTGGGTATGAGAAGTACATTTGGCACGAATCTATGACAGGAGGAAGAGGAATGAAACAGGGGAAACAAATTTTTGCACTGGCGCTTGCGTTTTTATTAACCATATCCGGTATTTTTGGCGCAGATACGGCCACGGTGCAGGCGGCGAAAGCCGCAAAGAAAGTAAAAGTTACCGCCGTTACAGTGACAAACTGTAATACGGGGAGCGTGACAATTGCCAAGGGGAAGAGTTTTACGTTGAAGCCGGCAGTGGCGCCGTCAAACGCTTCCAATAAAAAGGTTACTTATTCGAGCAGCAGCCCGAAGGTTGCCACAGTCAGCCAAAAAGGAAAGATCACAGCGAAAAAGACTGGGAAGGCGAAGATCACGGTCAAGGCCAAGGACGGAAGTAAGAAAAAGAAAACGATCACGGTCAAGGTGGTAGAGAAAAAGAAGTATAAAAAAACAACAAAGATCAGTTTTGCCCAGGCATCCTATACGGTGGCAGTCGGCGCAAAAGTCAGGACAAAGCTTACTTTTAAGCCGGCCGCAGTGTCGAACAAAAATGTGACCTACCAATCGTCAAACAAAAAAGTGGCGAGCGTAGACGCCAACGGTGTCGTAAAAGGGGAAAAACGCGGCACGGCCAAAATCACGGCGACTGTGACGGACGGGAGCAAAAAGAAAGCGACAGCAGTGGTTACGGTAAAGGAGCCGGGCAGTGAGCCAGGTGCAAGTGAAACGGCAGATAGCCAGGTGGGGGAAAGTGAGACAGGAGGAGGCCAGCCGGGCAACAGCGAGACAGGAGGAAGCCAGCCGGGCAGCAGCGAGACAAAAGACAGCGAAGTGATGAGTAGCGAGACGAAGCCTGCGGACAGCCAGGCAGGGAGCAGTGAGACGGGGGAAAGCCAAACAGACAGCAGCGAGACAGGAGAAGGCCAGCCGGGCAGCAGCGAGACAAAGGACAGCGAGGTGACGAGCAGCGAGACGAAGCCTGCGGACAGCCAGGCAGGCGACAGCGAGACGAAACCCGCAGACAGCGAGAAGCCGGGCAGCAGTGAGACAAAGGACAGCGAAGAGCCAGGCAGCGAGACAGGGGGAAGTGAAACATCAGGCAGTGAGACGGTAAGCAGTGAAATGGGGAATAGTGAGACAGGGGACAGCGAAGAGCCAGGCAGTGAGACAGAGAGCAGCCAAGCGGGGAGCAGTGAGACGGGAGGAAGCGAAGCATCAGGCAGTGAGACAGAAGGCAGTGAAACACAAAACAGCGAGAATCCTCCTGTGGATAATGTGGCGCCGTCTAAGCCGACGGGGTTGCTGACAAATGAACTGACATGTCCGCTGAATGTAGAGACGCCGACGTTTGGCTGGATTGTCAATGATGCGGATTATAACGAGATACAGACCGCCTATCAGATTGTCGTGACGGACGGAATCACGGAGCAAATTGCGTGGGATTCGGGAAAAGTGAAATCTTCGGAGCAGTCGTATATTGACTGTGGGGTAGATTTAAAAGATGGATATCCATATTTCTGGAAAGTGAAGACATGGGATAGAGCAGACGCCGAATCGCCCTACAGCGATCGTGCCTATTTTGCAACAGGGATTAAAAATAACAACTGGGAGGCAGAATGGATTTCTTCAGGCACGACGAGCGCCAACCATTATTGGTATGCGAGATGTGAAAAAGCGCTGGACGATTCCAAAACGGTGTCCAAGGTGCTGGCATATTTTGCAGGGATTCACGACTATGAGTTAAATGTAAACGGAACATATATTGGCAGAGGACAGTCATTTGACTATGCAGGTGAGACGCGCTATCAGGGATGGGATATTACCAAGGCGGTGTCAAAAGGCGCCTTGGCAGTCGGGCTGATGAATCGCAATTACGGTGGCGGTCAGGGCAGAGTGGCAGTCCAGGAGGCTCTTTTAGGCCGCATAAATATCTATTATTCAGACGGCACAAGCGATGTGATTGTTACGGGCGGTGATTGGAAGGTGTCGGACTCGGTTCCGCTCGGCGGTACTACGAAACGAAACAGCGAGGGTGATTTCGTGGAAGAGTATGATGCGCAGAAAGTGCAGGAAGGGTTTGCAGAAGCCGGATTTGACGTGTCCTCATGGAGTGCGGCGCAGGTGATAGGCGCACATCCGACGATGGAACTTTCCAACCTGATCCCCGAATTATCCAAGCCGACCGATGATCTGATACATCCTGTCTCGGTCACAAAGTTGTCAAACGGAACTACAGTGGCGGATTTTGGCGTTGTGATTCCGGCTCGTCCGTTTGTAACTTTCAAAAACGGAACCGCAGGAAAACAGATTACGATACAGGCAGGGTATGTATTAAAAACGGACGGTTCTGTCGATGCGGGCAGTGCCGCTACGCAGGGTACAAATATGACATATAAATATACACAAAAAAGTGGCAGCCAGACCTATGACGCATGGGATCATCTGGGATTCCGCTATCTATCGATTCCAAGCTGCGGAGAGGATTTTACGGTGGATATGATAGCGGCGAGAGTTGTACATACAGATGTGCCATTAGGGCGGGATAGTACGTTGGAAAGTTCCAATACCATGCTAAATGATGTGTATGAGCTGTTGAAACGTTCTGCGCTTTACTCGATACAAAATAGTTTTGTAGACACGCCGACAAGAGAAAAAGGACAATTTTTGCAGGATTCCATCAATATCAGTGAGGCATCGACGGCTACCTTGTATGAGAGAGCAGCCAGCAAGAAAGCGATCGAGCAGTTTTTGGCATCTGCGGACCGCTACTGGACGGGAGAAGAGGCGGGGCGTTATAACAGTGTTTATCCAAATACTGATGGTAAACGGGATATTCCTGATTTTTCATTAAATGTTCCGTATTGGGTATGGAATTATTATATGACAACAGGCGATAAGGCGACATTGGAAAAAGCTTATCCATATATCAGAGCAACTGCAGATTATATTTCAAAATACATCAATTCTTCTACAGGGCTTGTTACAAAACTTGGAGGCGGAGACGGAAGCCCCAACAGTTATCAGTATGGAATCGTCGACTGGCCGGCAGTTGGGCGTTTTGGATATGATTGGAGCGGAACGAAAGAGGGCGCGAGAACAACCGTAAATATGTTGTCAAAAAGAGCGTTTGATGTGATTGGCCTTGCGGCAGCCGAACTCGGGAATACACAGGATGTAGAGGATATGAGCAGACGTTCGCAAAGCCTGAAAAATGCGATCAACAATCAGTTAATCAATGCAGACGGTGTATATTGCGATGGACTGAATGCAAAGGGAACACAGGTTTCACATGCCTCGCAGCATGCCACTTCATACGCACTTGCATTTGATATTGCGCCGGAAGAAAACAGAGCGGGTATGGCACAATATGTCGCGGATATGGGAATGAAACAGGGGCCGATGACAGCAGATATATTGGCAAAAGCATTGTTTGCATCCGGTAAAAATGCGGCAGCGTTAAAATTATTTACGGAGCCCAACGATTACGGGTGGGCAAAGGAAATCGCAAAAGGTTACAGTTTTACTTGGGAGGCGTGGGATGCCAACGCAAGTGGAAATTCACAGTCACACGGTTGGGGTGCCACGGCGGCGGCAGATATGCTTGAGAGATTGGCAGGGGTTGAAAATCTAAAGCCCGGGGCAAGAAAAGTAAAAATTGCGCCCGTTTATACAGATCTGACAAGTTTAAGCGCAAATGTCTCCACAGAGCGTGGGGTGATTGGTGTTTGTTATACGCGCTCCGATACTACATACGAAATAGATATTACGATTCCCGCCAATATAACGGCAGAGCTGGCCTTTCCTGTCATAGGGACCGGAACATTTATCGAAAAGAACGGTCGGGCCAATGCGGGGGCAATTGACGGCAACGTCCAGACAGTTACCGTCGGCAGTGGTGTATATAGTTTTGCGTATGACGGAGAAATTACCGTT
Organism: uncultured Roseburia sp.; assembly: GCA_910584215.1. Lineage (GTDB taxonomy): Bacteria > Bacillota > Clostridia > Lachnospirales > Lachnospiraceae > Roseburia. The sequence goes on from CAJTYI010000079.1 coordinate 5,196, forward strand.
TTACCGGAAACGGTTGTGTACAAAGAACCATTGCCTGAGGGCATTTATGGCAGCATAGATGAGAATACGAAGACGTACACGGTACAATTTGGAGAGACAGAACCGGCTGCTGTCAAAGGAGTGACCTATGCCGATGAGAGTGACTATGCAAAAGTGACGGTCAGTCTTGGAGTGGGTGATTCCGTTAGTGAAAGCATCTTATGGGGGGCGTCTTCGGTGAAAGAGCCGACGACAAGCGGACAAAAAAATCTTGGAGACACAAAGCGATATTTGCTGATTGAACCGAAATTTAGCGGTATTTTTTCTATGAATATTGCATTTTCTACGGCGTCAAGCAGCAAAAAGAACAGAATATATTGTGCAGATCTGGGAGAGGATGTGGATCTGTCTGCGATCGACCTTACGAGCTATGGTAAAGAGGGAGACAATCGTGTTGTTGTCGGCGGCGATATCATTTCAACCAATGTTGCGGAGCGTTCCGCGGAGATGACTGCCGGACATGCATATCTGATTTATACCTATCAGTCGGGCAGTACGATTTCGGCGTTATCGTTTCAATGTACGGATGGAACAAAATGATTGGTGTGTTTCCTATCAATAAGAGACTAGGACGAATTATGATGAAGGAGGAATACGGATGAAACGGGGAAAACAAATTTTTGCACTGGCGCTTGCGTTTTTATTAACCATGTCTGGTATTTTTGGCGCAGATACGGCCACAGTGCAGGCGGCGAAAGCCGCAAAGAAAGTAAAAGTTACCGCCGTTACAGTGACAAACTGTAATACGGGGAGCGTGACAATTGCCAAGGGGAAGAGTTTTACGTTGAAGCCGGCAGTGGCGCCGTCAAACGCTTCCAATAAAAAGGTTACTTATTCGAGCAGCAGCCCGAAGGTTGCCGCAGTCAGCCAAAAAGGAAAGATCACAGCGAAAAAGACCGGGAAGGCGAAGATCACGGTCAAGGCCAAGGACGGAAGTAAGAAAAAGAAAACGATCACGGTCAAGGTGGTAGAGAAAAAGAAGTATAAAAAAACAACAAAGATCAGTTTTGCCCAGGCATCCTATACGGTGGCAGTCGGCGCAAAAGTCAGGACAAAGCTTACTTTTAAGCCGGCCGCAGTGTCGAACAAAAATGTGACCTACCAATCGTCAAACAAGAAAGTGGCGAGCGTAGACGCCAACGGTGTCGTAAAGGGGGAGAAACGCGGCACGGCCAAAATCACGGCGACTGTGACGGACGGGAGCAAAAAGAAAGCGACAGCAGTGGTTACGGTAAAGGAGCCGGGCAGTGAGCCAGGTGCAAGTGAAACGGCAGACAGCCAGGCGGGGGAAAGTGAGACAGGAGGAGACCAGCCGGGCAATAGCGAGACGAAGCCTGCGGATAGCGAGGCGACGAGCAGTGAGACGAAGCCTGCGGACAGCCAAGCAGGGAACAGTGAGACGGGAGGAAGCCAGCCGGGCAGCAGTGAGACGAAGCCTGCGGATAGCGAGGCGACGAGCAGCGAGACGAAACCTGCGGACAGCCAGGCAGGCGAAAGCGAGACGAAACCTGCAGACAGCCAGGCGGGCGAAAGCGAGACGAAACCCGAGCCGGACAGTGAAGAGCCGGGCAGCGAGACAGGAGGAAGTGAAACGTCAGGCAGTGAGACAGTAAGCAGTGAAATGGGGAGCAGTGAGACAGGGGGAAGTGAGACGGAGATGCCGGAAGATATGTTTTATGCGGAACAGGCGGGCGTTATACTGTGGAATGCAGCTGACGCGCTGAAAAATACACACTATGCCAAGGCAGCGGACGGAACAGGGGACGCAGACGGGAACAAAATGCCGTTTAGGTGGCAGCCGGCCGAGGCGGGGAGAAGCGTTCAGCTTCTTTCCCCGGAGGGCGGCAATCCGGCAGATGTCACATGGAACAAAGAAACAGACAAGGCGCCGTATCTTACCTATTATGTGAGAGCTGAGCAGGAAGGCGAGTATTATTTCAGTTTTTATGCAAACTCACCGGATGATAAGAGTGATTCGATTCACCTTTTTGTCAATGACAGTTATTGTTTTACGACGGATACGAAAGAGGTAATCTCAAACGGTTCGGATGCCAACGGCAGCAGTGTGGGCGAGCGCTGGTATGTGTGCAACCTTAAGAGAGTGACATTAAAAAAAGGCGTCAATACGATTAAAATTGCGGCCTGTGAGCCGGGGGTGTTATTGCGGCAGCTATGTCTGTCCAGGCAAAATCCGGTATTTATCTATAATCAGTGGCGAAAAGCAACGGGGTTTGCAAACGGGACGATCTTGCTGCAGTCAGAGAACCGCGATGTGCGGATTGCCTACGGCGGGGCTGCAGATATCTGTGTCACGGCGTCCGCAGATAACGGGAATAGCGTTTCCATGCAAATCACCAATGCACATCCCGAGATCGCGACTGCCACGTGGCAGAATGGCGTACTCCATGTAGAGGCGATCAAAGCCGGCGTGACGAATATCACTGTGACAGCAGAAGCGGACGGATGCCTTACCGTGACAGATGAAATCGGGATTACGGTGCAAGAACAGATGACGGGCATTGCACAGGAAGGCGCACCGGTGGATCTGGCGGCGGCGTATGCGGGAGAGACAGCCGATGCCATCACCATTACATGGGATAAACCGGGCGGACGTGACGGCAAAACGGCGGATTATGCGGATGTGACCGGATATCGCATTTATTGTAACGGGGCATTGATCGGAGAGAGCGGACCGGGTACTACGCATTATACTGCAGGCGGTCTTTCGGCCGGGACGGAATATACGTTTGAAGTCGGGGCTGTCCGGGCGGCTGGGGAGTCAAAAACAGCAAAGCTTCATGTGTCCACAGACCCGGCGGGAGAGATTCTCAATGTTACCGACTTTGGAGCCGATACCGGCAAATCGGCGCGGGAAAATGCCATCGCCATACAGAAAGCGATTGACGCCTGTCCCGAAAACAGAACGGTATATATTCCGGAGGGAACGTATCCTTCGGGGGCGATTGACTTAAAGAGCAATATGACACTTCGGGTAGACGGGGTGCTAAAAGGCTCCACAGACCCGAACGATTACTTGGCGCTTGCCGGCAATTATCCTGCTGGACATGTGTATCCCGGTCTGATGAACGACGACGGTTTGATCTATTCCCGATATGAGGGATGGGAAATCTACTGTTACCGCAGTCTGATCAATGTGGGGTATATCAATCCGGCAAACCGCCGTGAAGTTACCTGTGAAAATGTGACGATCTGCGGCACCGGAGAAATAAACGGCGGAGGAACGACGCTGCTGAATAAATGTACCGGTGATTCCGCTATCTATGGGGATGGAACACGTTATCCGGAATACGTCTCCGATAAAATTAACAGCCGGCGGACGCGCGGAAGACTGATTTGCTTTAATCAGGCCAAGGACGTTCTGGTGAAAGAGCTTGGAATTAAAAATCCGCCGTGTTGGACGCTGCATATGATTTACTGTGATACGATGTCATTTTACGGACTGAATATTTATTCTGCCGGTGTGCGCAACGGCGATGGCTGGGACCCGGATTCCTCGCGCAACTTAATGATTTTTGACTGTGAGTTTGAGACGGGGGATGACTGCATTGCCATAAAGTCCGGCAAAAACCCGGACGGAAATATCGTCAATCTTCCGGCAGAGAATATTCGTATTTTCGATCTGGAGATGAACGGCGGATTGGGTATGGCCATCGGAAGCGAACAGTCGGGCGGCGTGTCAAATGTTTATATCCGTGATTTAAAGCAGGGGGTTGCGGGACATACCAGATATGGACTGGAGCTGAAAGCGGCCAATGAGAGGGGTGGCTATATCAAGGATTTGCTAGTGCTTGACAGTGTTCTTGATCAATTTCTGGCACACAGTGTGACCTACAATGCAGACGGGGGAGCGGCGCCGGAACTTCCTGTATTTTCCGGTTTTGTGATCCGCAATTCCGCAATTACCGGATATTCCTCCAATTCTTCGCTTGGAACGGTTATCACGCTCGACGGTTTTGCGTCGTCTGCTCATGAGGACGTGAACCAGGATCACTATATTCAGGATCTTACGTTTGACCATGTTGTGCTCGGTGAAGAAGATAATTTTGTTAAATCTGTTTCGATAGCCAAGTCACGTGACATCTCATTTTTGAACGTGACACAGGCAAACGGTTCCGCTCCCAAATATGTGCTGGCAGGCACAGTCGACGCCTCGACGGTTCATATCAGTAATGATCTGCCGGAGTTTGACGAAATGATAGAAGGCGAGGCGATGCTCTCTGCGGCGCCGTTGCATGACGGCTACCAGGCGAGCGCGGACGCTTTGGCGTCCGGCGGCTATTGCGCGGAATTAAAAGGTAAAAGTACAGACAGCCTTAGCGCGCGATACAGTGGCGCGGCGGCGGAAGCTGTGAGTGTAACCTATTATGATGCTGGAGGGGCCGAGTATGCGCTCTATCTGGGAGATGGCGATGCGCCAGCCCAGACATGGACGGGAACTGGGACGTCAGCATGGACGGAGAAAACGATAGTTTTGCCGGAAGGCGTCCAGGCGGGAACCGTAATTTGCGTGGAAGGCAAAAAGGTGGGAAGTGACAGCGCGAAGATCGACAAAGTTGTCGTAGGAAAAGCGCCTTCGAGTGAGAATGACGTTAAGATATGCCTGGACGGAAACTTTGTGGCGGGCAGGACAATTGAGATCGAACGAGGCACCACAGTGAATGACCTGTGTAAAAGAATTACTTCCTATATGGGAGGAGCGCAAAGCTACGCTGTCTACGTATCCCGGGACAGTGCGGACGCGCTCTCGGGCGCCGACACGGTGTGGGGCAACTACATTCTGCGCGTGACTTCTCAGGATGGCAGCAATACGGCAGACTATAAACTCGTGTTGAATATAGCGCCACAGACGGTCAGCATCATCGGTCTGGCAACGGGGAACGATGCGGCGCAGACAGCGACGAGCGATGTCATCAAAAAATTGGTTTCCTACAATAGTTCCTATAAGACGGTCAAAGTCGATACCAATGAGGGAATCACCTATTTGCAGATGAGCACGCCTGCAATCGGGGACGTAATCTTGTTTCAGACGCCATTTGTGGTGGAGGAGGGCGGTTATCTGCCATCCATCAAATATAAACAGGGAAAAGCGAGGGGAGTGTTTGACATTCTGCTTGTCGCAGAAGACGGGTCGGCTTACTGTCTGGGCAGTGTTGATGAGCGCAAAGGCGAGCTGATTGCGACTGCTCCGCTTGGTGAAGAGGCTGTGCATATTCCTGCCGGCAGTTACCGGCTTGCGGCGCGCTGTACCGTGGCAGGAGATTTGACAGGCACAGAGCTCTACCTGAGATTTGCGGCGCCGTACGATGCTGATGCGGCTGTCAAAGATCAGCAGACATGGGAATGACCGAAAATCTAACCGTTAGCACCTTTTGTTACGGACTCTGCACGTTGCTGCAGAGTCCGTAAAATATTATTTCGACAACAAACATTCCGTTTTCAATTTTGGCATCCATCGAACCACCCATGCGCAGGGTCAGCTCCCGGGCAATCGACAATCCCAGTCCGCTCGAGGATTCCCGGCGTGCGGTATCCCCTTTATAGAAGCGTTCAAAAACGCGCTCCTGGTCTATCTCTGAGGGGGCTGCACAGCCGTTGCCGCAATGGAAGGAAACGCTGTCTTTTGTGATACGGTAACAGATTTCAATCGTTTCATCACCGTGCACGATGGCGTTGCGCAGCACATTCGTGAGGATGCGTTTCACTGCGGTGTCATTGCACGAAATATATGCTGGACGCTCTTCCACTGACAGAGCGGGGCAAATCCCTTTTTCTTGCCACTGCTCGTAAAAGGAGAACAGACAGTCAAGCACCAATTTTGTAAAATTTTGAGGTTCGAGCGTCAATTCATAAGTTTCATTCTGCAATTTGGTGTAAGTAAACAGCTCTTCGAGCAAAATCGAAAGATCATCCATGCGTTCACGGATGATCTGCGCGTAATGCGCTTTTTTTTGTGTTTCGGTTTCCTCGTCATAGAGTTCAAAAAAGCCCTTGAGAGAGGTAAGCGGGGTGCGGATATCGTGCGATATATTCGTCAGCGTTTCTTTTAACCGCTGTTCTTTTTGACCATTGGAGATCGTTTCCTCTTCCTGCCGGTCAGCCATTTGGTTGATACGGTTGACAAGGTCAAAAATTTCCCTTTGATAGAGATCCGACTGAATCCTTTTATTTGTTTTTACTTTTTCGAGAAAGTCAAGCTGGCGGCAGATTTCAACAATCTGCCGCCGGTAAAGATGATATTTTACCAGAACAAGGACGAGCAAGAAGCCAAGGCCGATGCAAATATATTTCATGAATGTCTCCTACACAATATCTTTTTTCGCAAAGTAAACGGTTCCCAACAAATAGTAGACTGTGGCCGAAATAATACCTGTGCCGAGTGCAAAAAATACATTTTTTTGAGGTGTCCCGATGAGCAGTTGATGCACATTGGTGGTAACTAGATATTTTACGATCGTCACATCAAATAGTTTTTCCATGTAAACCCCAAATGTGGCGGGCAGGCCGCAGGCGGAAATGATGCCGACGGTGATGCCGGCAGCCGTGCTTCTTGTCACCGTCGTAAGTAACGATATGCCGCCTAAAAATGCCAGATAGAGAACAAAATTTGCCAGGAGCAAAAGGAACGTTTCGTTTAGATATTCTGTGCCAAAGCGAATGATACCCTGGTCTTTTAAAATCAGCCGCAATGCGATAAACTGCGTCACGCCGTAAGCCAGCAGGGATACCAGAATATACAGCATATTAGCAACGATTTTCGATAAGAATATACTGGATTTGTGTTTGGTCTGTCCGGCGATATTTTTCAAAAAGCCGCTTTTTTGTTCCCCGTTAAAGTAAATGACGCAGCCGATTGATAAAAATAAAAGGATAATGCCGGAAGCGAGATCGGAGTTGTAAAATTCCAGAAAAGCCGGCATTTCGCCGTTTTCTTTTTCCGGCACCTGTACCGTGATGCCAAAAGCGCTTTCTATTTCGTCCTCATCCTCCCCTTCGTATACGCCCACGACGCCGCTTTGCTCTATCTCCTGTTCTACATTCTGCGCATTCTGTTCACTACGCATTTCGTAGTCTATGCTTACCATATAGCAGGAAAAAATGCAGAAAAATACCATGGAAAGCATGCACGACCAAAGGCTTTTGGTCTTTGCCATGCGGTAAAGATTCATATGAATTAAGTTTAACATTTCAGTTTCCTCCTTAAATATATAGGCAAAATCAAAGTGAATTTTGTGCCAAATCGATCGTTCATTTAAGTAAATGTTGGACAGATGTTTCTTTCAGTCCCGTGTCAGATTCAAAAAATATTCTTCCAGCTTATCCTGCACCACCTGCAGAAATTCCACCATGCACCCGGCTTTTGCAAGTGCCATGTTTAATGCGCCGATTTCTATGGCAGTATCGTAAATGTGAATCGTGTCGTGGGAGATCACCTGGTATTTGCGGTAACCCATCTGCTCGATGACCGGACATGCTAGGTCTGTGTTGGGGGTCTTAATCTCCGTGTACTCATTGCATTTTTGGTTCAATTCTTCTTTGGACAGCTCCTGAATCAGTACGCCTTTGTGGATGATGCCAAAGGTATCTGCCACCTTATAAAGTTCTTCCAAAATGTGACTGGAGATGAGAATCGTCATATTTTTTTCTGTTTTCAGCTTTAGCAAAAGTTCTCTGATTTCCGCAATTCCCTGGGGATCAAGACCGTTGACCGGCTCATCCAAAATCAGCAGGTCGGGTCTGCCTGCCAACGCCATGGCGATGCCGAGGCGCTGTTTCATTCCCAGTGAGAATTGTTTTACTTTCTTTTTTCCGGTGTCTTGTAGTCCCACGGTTTGAAGCAGACTCTCTTCATAACCGTGCGCATGGATTCCCAGTGCCAGACATTTCAGGTGCAGATTTTCTTTGGCTCCCATCCCCTCATAGAGGCCGGGCTGTTCGATCAGATTGCCGATGCGGTTGTGATGCTTGGCGGCCTCTCTTCCCGATGCGCCAAAAAGCGCCAATTCTCCCGAAGTCGGCGTTGACAGCCCGCTGATCATTTTCATAAAGGTTGTTTTGCCGGCGCCGTTTCTGCCGATAAATCCGTAGATCTCTCCCCGCCGGATATGGAGGCTGACACTGTCTACCGCCTTGTGCCGTCCATACTGTTTTGTTAATGCTTTCGTATCTACTACATATTCCATACATTACCTCATTTCTGTATTGTGAACTGTATTCACAGTAGCCTTTGTGCACATTTTCGTTTGTCTCTGCGCTGTAACGGCGTACAAAGCCGTTATTGTTTCTGGGTTTGCGCGGGAACAAATCGGGAAGTGAAAGCCGGGGCTTCCACTCTCTGTGCATGACGCTATGTTTGTTTGGTACAAGGAAAGATTAACAGATTACGGTTTAGCAAACGTCAAGAAAAGGTAAAGAAAAGTTTAAGTTCATCTAAATCAAACGGAACCCAAGTCCCCAGACAGTCTCGATATATTCCCGCTTTGCGGCCTTCTTCATTTTTCCGCGGATATTACTGATGTGTACGTTGATCGTCTTGTCCTCGCCGATGTAGTAGTCTTCCCATGCGTATTCGTACAGCTCATTTTTGGTAAAAACTTTCTGCGGATATTGCAGAAATAATTCCATAATCCGGTACTCCCTTGCGGTCAGCGATACCGGGATATCGGATACGAAAAGCTGCTTTTTTTCGCTGTCCAAAAACAGGTCCTGATAACGGAGATGGGTTGGCTGTCCATTTCGGCTTTTGCTGTTCCTAAGCTGTACGAGAACCCGCGCTTCCAGCTCTTTTAACGCAAATGGTTTGGTGATGTAGTCGTCTGCCCCGAGCGTTAAAAGGTCAACTTTGGTATCCAGCTCATCTTTGGCGGACAATACAATCACCGGTATCGCGCTGTCTGTTCGCAGCTCTTTTAACAGCATTTCCCCTGTCATGCCGGGCAGCATTAAATCTAATATCATCAGGTCAAAGTTCTGCTCTCTTAATATCAGTCTCGCCTCCGTGCCGGAAAATGCGCTGACACAGCAGTAGCCGGCCTTTGACAGACTTGTCTGAATCATCTCATTAATGTGATTGTCATCCTCTACAATCAGTATCTTTTTCATTGCGGTGTCGCTCCATTCGTGGTTCTTTACCGCAAAGTTTAACATAAAAATTTCAAATGTACAATAAAGTATAGGTTATTAGATGGGAAACTTTATCTCATAGAAATGAATAAATATGCATATATATTCGATCGGAAATGATATAAATTTTATATTCTTAGCGTAAATGCGGCGTCCGGCAGGTAGCATAACTGCAGATGCTGCTTGTCTTTTGACCTCCGAAGAAACGTCAGGGGTTCTCGCATGCCGTTTGGGGCATCGGGTTGCGCGTCTTTTCAGTGTTGAACCACCTCGTCGTGTCTGTCCGTCCCGGTAAAGACAGAAAT
>CAJTYI010000080.1 GCA_910584215.1 uncultured Roseburia sp.
CCCCGGCGTTTTGGAGGTTCGGGCAAAAACAAGAGCACCTGCAGTTAGGATGCCGGCTGGACGCCGCTTCGATATACAAAACTTATGCGCTGGAATAATTTTCCAAACACGCGCCAGGAAAGAAAACCACGAAAAAAGTCTTTATCTGACAAATAATGTGTGATACAATAAATTAGCATGTCTGAGTGTGCAAGTGTAAAGAATGGAGGATGATCATGAAGAAACGTATTGCAGTGATTGGTATGCTTACGATAGCAGCGCTGTCGTTTACAGCCTGCGGAAAAGACAAAGGAGAGGAAGATCTGTCCACAGAGATGGAGGAGCTCACCGAAATCGCAGAAAATACGGAGACGGCATCGGAGACAGAAGAGGAGGAAGTGCTTCCCGAAGGGATGTATCGCAGTGAGCTGACGAATGAGCTGATCGACGAGAGCTTGAAAAATCAGCGCCCGATTGCGGCTATGGTGGACAACGAGTCGATTGCGCTGCCTCATTATGGCATGTCGGAGGCGGATGTCGTATATGAGATGATGAACAGTACCTTAAACGGGCGCATCACACGTTTTATGGTACTCGTTAAGGACTGGGAAAAGATCAAGCAGCTGGGCAGTATCCGTAGTGTGCGCCCGACCAATGTTCTGCTGGCTTCCGAGTGGGGAGCGATACTCTGTCACGACGGAGGACCCTTTTACGTGGACGAGTATATGGAAGACCCTTCGATCGACCACTTTAGCGGATCGTTCTCCCGCGTGGATAACGGCAAGTCGAAAGAGTACACCGAATATATCGTAGCGGGTGATTTAGAAGATAATTTTGAGAGAACCGGCGTATCAAAGGAATATCTGTCTTATTACGAGGGACCTCACTACCAGTTCGTCAAGGGCGACGCGCAGGTTGATTTGACCGATCATACCGATATGATCGCGGCAGGTAAAATAGAACTGCCATTCCAGCACAACGGTTCCTATGTCGAATACGATAAGGACAGCGGCGAATACCTGTATTTTGAGTACGGTAAGGCGCATGTCGACCCAGGCAATGACAATAAGCAGCTCGCATTCAAAAACGTCTTAATTCAGAGCGCCGGATTTACGCAGTATGACGAGCACGGCTATATGATTTTTGACGTTGTCACCCAGGGCGGCGGTTACTACGTCACCAACGGCAACGCCATTCCCGTTTCCTGGAAAAAAGAGAGCATGACGTCGCCGACCCGCTACTACGATACCCAGGGCAACGAAATTACCTTAAACACAGGTAAGACATATGTCGCACTGGTTCCAGTCGATAACTGGCCGGAAGTAAAAATTGACGGAGTTGAAATCGGGCCGTAAATATTGATAATATCAGAAGTCAGGACTACCGGCCAAGCCGGTAGTCCTGGTTTTCGTTAGACACTTTGTATGCCTTACCACTTTTACTGAATGAATTAAACGAATCTCATCTGCCCAATACCAAGCAATGACTTAAAAGCATCATACATCGGCAGCGTAACATAATAGGACAAGTTCAAATTTTGCTCTGTTTTTATTAATTCTTCAAATGTCAAAGAATCCACAATTCTATCAAAATCAATTCGCTCAAGAATTTTCTTTGTATATGGCCTTTTTGCATCCAAAAACGCTATACTTGTCAGGAATCTCTGAACCTTCTCTGAATTCAACAAAAGCATAGCAACGTATGCCATATCATAACTTTCGAAACAGATAAAGTAACTTGTGTCGTCTGTCATAACGGGTTTGTTGTCGTCTGAATATAATACGGAAAACAGTGGGCGCTTGTAAAAACCGCTGACCCCAACTTTATATTTTGAATAGGAATAATCGCCCACCCCAAACATAGAAAAGGGAGGCGCGCCACGATAAATAGAACTTTTTCTATTTTCAAATAATTCGATATTATCGCTTAAATATTTCCACGTTTTTGGTACTTCCTGTTCAAGATGTTTTGTATCTTCACGAGCTTTTTTTTGTGTTACAATGACAAATTTAGTAAAATGGTGCATAACAGGCGCTTTAAACATACTACTTTTCATTAGCGGGAAAATGAGATCAGCTTCAATAGATACCTCTTCCTTCTGCCCGTTTTGCAGCATATCGTTTTGTAATGTCAGTTCCATGATTTTGGAACAGTCATGTTTTACTCCCTGCCGCCATTCAAAGCAGCAACGTCCGTCAAAGTTTTCTGTTTCTGTGTCTAAATTATTGTAAAGCTGACCGTTTATGTATACCAACTGTGATTGAATCGTTTTGGGGTATTCCAAATCATAAACATTACATTGATCCGATGAAATATGTTTATCTGAAAGTTGAATAACCAAAACACATGCACTTGCAGATATGCCAAATACCTTAGAGGCATCAAACTCCACCATATCACATGACGCAAACGCAGTATTGTTTCGTTTCAGTTCTTTGAAAACATTTCTTGCAACAGACATTTTGCACAGCATAGAAATGACAGTATTGGTGTCTCTGTATTCGTTAATCAATTGGAGAATCATATATTCACAAATGTCAAAATTGCTCGCACCAGTGATCGCGTCAATGCCTTTGTGTCCCTTGAAATTAGCTTTTATGGGCAAATTATCAGAACCAAGGGCCGATAACGTGCTGTTCGTGACCCACGGAGGATTACCGATCACGAGTATTTGTCGCTTGTCTTTAATTAAAGCCTTAGAAGAAAAAGAAAAAAAATCTGAATTGATGATCGTCACTCTTCCGTTATTGATCGATCTCCTGCATATCTCACAGTATTCCGGGTTTATTTCAATTCCATAGTACTCGTTAGCTTCAAACAAAAAGCTGCTTTTTAAAAAGCTGCCAATGCCGCACGTTGGTTCCACTATTGCAGATGGCTGTATATGGCGGTAATCTTTCAAATAATGACAAATCCTATCTGCAAAATTAATCGGGGTCTGATAATCTCCGTATTCTCTTTTACCACTCATAATTAATAACTCCTGGAACGCCGTTATCTAAAGCAATAACCCGTGCGTATTGCAACCGCCATTGCAATGCATTACTGATCGTTAGATACCCTTGTTTCGGTGGAGCAGCAAGAATCTCATCGGCAAGTTCATGATAAACAATATCATCACCAGGAACATTTCTATCCTGCAAAAATCCGATAATATCTTCCTTGTTCGCACCGTCATACACCATTTCGCGCAAACGTCTAGTAATGGTAAAATCAGCAGTCCTTTCCCTGTCGATGAAAGTACAATGTGTAAAATGTAAAACACAAGTGTCGTTTTTGTCGCGCTTGTCATAAACAAAAACCAATAGATTATAGCCCAAACCGTAAATCTTCTGACGGGCATTCTGAAACGGACAGCTCGATTGCGGCTGCGTAATCGAAGTGACCTTTATATCAGTTTGAATTTCAGCGCCAGGCAAGTCGATACCTTTTGCGCTGCTTCCAACGTCAACAATATATTGTGATTGTAGAAAGTTTTGGAATTTATGTTCAACATATGTTCCAACTGCTTTTCCATCGGTAACTCCTATAAGTTCCACGTGATTTTCAAGACTTTCCATTTCACAAAACAGATGTGCACATTCGATGAGTTGATCTATCGTCAATACTGGCTTCATGGTATCTATCACCTGCTCCTTTCCAAACTAATTCTCCCACCGCACCAGATACACCGTACAGTAGGTGCTCTGTGCCACCTCCGAAAGCTGGCTGCTCTTCTCTCCGCGGCACTGCTCTAAATATGCCACGGCATCCGTGATCTCCTGCTCTTTTTCGTTGATATATAGAATTACCCCTTCCGCGCCTGCGAGCACTTCATCCCGGTAAGGCACGTCATCACTTGCAATCCGGCACAGACGGTTTGGGATGGTAAAGTCAAAAAACGAGCAAAACATCTCATAGTTAAGCGTGTTGTCTGTGGTATCCGTATAGACGACCCACGGGATGTCCGCGTATCCCTCCAGCGTTTGCCTGGTATCCGCGGGACGGTTGGCCAGATACATGACATTGCGGATATCGGAACAGATCAGCCACGCGTCGAGCGCGAGCAAAAGCGCTGCACCGGCCACTCCTGCACGTCCAGGATGGACTCCCGGGCGCGTCAACGAGCCGCTTATGCCCTCGCTCGTTTGCGCTGCCGCCACCGTTTTATTTTCCCGCGCGACGCGCTTAGCGATAAGACGCTTCCACAGCCATGTGATATCGTCATAGATCACATAGACAGCCAGCAGAAAGAGGAGTCCCGCCGGCGCCCAAAAATAGCGCGCCGCACGTTCGTCCACTGTGTGGGCAATAAATGCCATGGTAAAGACGGAAGAGAGGACGCCAAGCGCCACGCCGCGGCCATCGCCCCTCTCTCGCCTGCGGCAGAAAAAAGCGGTAAAAGATAAAACAAGCAAACATAAAACAACCGCCCAGTGGAGCAGATAGGTGCTCAAAAGCTCGGCCAGGCTAACAAGCAGATAATTCACCTCCTGCGACAAATCAGAAATGTCAAATATATTGGCAATCCCAGTGCCGCCGTGCCCCTGCGTGATATTGCCAATCCACTGCGGGAAAATCAGTGTGGCCGCGATCAGCGCAGCCGCCATATCGGCCACATAAAGAGCCAGATGACGCCACCGTCTCCCGAGTAAAAGGCTAATACAATAAAATAGAGACAGAAACCCGATAAAAAACCAATAATGAAAATGCGTCAGCAGACCGCCCACCGTGACAAGAAATAGCAACAGCCAATGCCACCAGCCGTTCTTATCTCCCGGTTTTAGCGATACCACTAACAGCCAGGAGACAATCACGAAGAATAAAAACGGACAGTACATGCGTATCGTCATCATCTGCGACAACAGCAGCGGATGAAATGCCAGCGCCAGTGTAAAAAGCATCGCCTGCACCTTTTTTTGGCACACATAATAACACAGTCCAAAGAGTATGGCGATAAAGGGCACAAAAAACAGAAAATTCGCCGCCAGACCAATCCATTTTGTGGCGCGCCCCACAAAGAATACCGAACATATGCGCAAAAGAACATAATACAGCGGCACATTGTCTTTGGGGAAATCCGCCAGTATTTCTTTTAGCATCAAATTGCGATAAGGCGCACCGAAATACATTTTTACGTCGTATCCAGACACCCACTTCTGGCTTTCCGCCAACACGTTGGGCCTGCCAAGCCGGTTGACAATCTCATAGGTGTACACCTCGTCACAAAACCAGATATCTTTCCTAAACCCAAATAATAAAAACCCCAATATTCCAAGCAGGACTGTCACGCAAAATACTGCGAACAGTCCCCAGTTCCGATTCTCTCTCATCATTTTACTTTTTCCAAATCCGCGCGGTTGCTCTCCGCGATTATATAATGGGGGCGCTTTTTCACCTCCATATAAGTCTTTGCAATATATTGTCCCATAATTCCCATACAAAATAGCTGCACGCCGCCCACAAACACGATGATACATGCGGTTGAGGCCCAGCCTTCCACGGGGTCGCCAAAGACCATCCTGCGGACTACAATAAACAGAACCGCAAAAAATGAAACCACCGTCATAAAAATGCCAAACCATGAGGCAAAGCTGAGCGGCGCCTGGGAAAAATTGATTACACCGTCAATTGCATATTTAAACAGCTTCCAAAAATTCCATTTCGTCTCACCTGCAATGCGGTTTACATTTTCGTAAGGCATCCAGTATGTGCGATAGCCAATCCATCCGAATATTCCCTTAGAGAAACGGTTGTATTCCCCCATCGCCACAATGGCATCCGCCATCTCCTTTTTCATCAGGCGAAAATCACGCGCGCCGTCGACGATATCGGCGTCGGAAATCTTGTTGATAAGCGCATAAAACCGCCGTGCAAACCAACTGCGGATCGGGGGTTCCCCCTTTCTCGTCACGCGGCGGGTAGCGACGCTGTCATACTCGCCCTGCTGCAAAATAGACAACATATCCGGCAGGAGGGCGGGCGGGTCCTGCATATCCGCATCCATCACCGCCACATACTCTCCGTGCGCATTGCAAAATCCTGCGTACATTGCCGCTTCCTTGCCAAAGTTCCTGGAAAAAGAAAGATAAACTACTCCATCATCCTGTTTTGCGAGTTCCTTTAAAATATCCAGTGTCGCGTCTTTGGAACCGTCATTGACAAAAATCAACTCATATTCTGTTTTCATACTGCCAAGGACTTTCTTGATCTCCGCGTAAAAAATTGGCAGCGCTTCTTCCTCATTGTAACAGGGCACAATCAAAGATATCATGGCCGTTCTCCTCTATCCTTATCACGCACTGCATGTCTTTGGCTTAGCTGTGCGCATTATCACGCTTTCTTCCATTTTGCATACAGGGTCAGATTGCCGGTAGAACCTTTTTTGATCCGTGTGATCTTTTTGGTAAATTTCTTGTTTGTATACCAGCCCACAAACTTGTATCCTTTGCGTGTCGGATTCTTTAATTTGATGGTCTTGGTGGCAATCGTGTATGTTTTGGGATTCTTGCCGCTGTTTTTGCCTCCGCCCAGCTGATAAGACACCTTATATTTGATCGGTTTCCACTTCGCGTAAAGGTTCAACGTCCCTTTGGTCTTAGCCGTAATCTGTGTGAATTTCTTTGTCAGCTTTTTGTTCGTGTACCATCCCACAAACGTATAACCTTTCTTGGTGGGATTTTTTAAGGTAATCTTTTTGCCTGGCGTGTATCCCGACGGGTTTTTGCTGTTATTTTTTCCTCCGTTTAATTCATATGCAATCCTGTATTTCCCCGTAAACCACTGTGCATAGAGATTCAGGTTGCCGTTTAACGTGACGGTCTGCCCCGCCGCGTAGGATATTCCGGTTCCGTCCGCTTTTGTATTCCATTCCAAAAATGTATTGCCGCTTCTTTTATAGATATTGGAGGAAATGCTCACCGTATCACCGACCGACACAACCGTCGGCGCCATCGAACCGGAGGTAGATTGATTGCCGTAATAAGTTACCATCGCCACCTGTTTGTCTGCACTGTCCCACATGCCGTCGCGCACCGCTATAAAACGAAGTCTTGGCGTAGTGTTCGTCTTAACCACCCCCTGATAGCGATGGCTCTTCGTTGACGCAGGAGTCGGCAGGGAACCGTCGAGCGTATAATAAATCTCAGCCCCCGGCGTAGCGCTGCTCAATGTAATCTTATAGGTCTTGCCGCTCAAAGATACGCCAACTGTGGGCACCGCCGCCGTCTGCGTCACCGCAGGGAGCGTGCCGGGAACCGTATAATTTCCGGTCTGCACCGAATCCACGCTACAGGGCGGCAGCACGCCGTCCCACAGCCACTCCTCCTGATGATGGATATAGCTTTGACCCGCTGTTTCCGTATCATAATAATAGTCACTTCTCCAGAAGAAACGGTAACGGTCGGGCACGCCATCATCCCATGTCAGGTCGACATTGTACCAGGAGTCATCGATACGCACTTTATTCCACTCATGCGTAAGACTTGTAACCGCAACCGTATCAACCCCAACCGCGTTGCACATCATGGCATACGCCTGGGAATACCCTGCACACACGGTCTTGTCCGTGCAAAATACACTGTAGGACGACTGGGTATACTCCGATTCCTCATCAAAATTGTCATCCAAAATAGCATAATTGTACTCGACCTTATCAATGATTAAATCGTGCAGTAACTTTGCTTTTTCCGCCTCACTGCCAAGGGAAGCCGCCTGTGCCTCCCACACATCTGCCTGCGCTTTCACCGCCGCGGTAGCCATCATGCGTTTATTGCCGTTGGCAAACGCAGGGTAGATGACAAACGCAAAATAATCAAAAATACCGTTTGACCCGCGCAGCCATGCAGACTCAAGAAAATAATACTGTGGATT
This sequence comes from uncultured Roseburia sp., assembly GCA_910584215.1. Classification (GTDB taxonomy): domain Bacteria; phylum Bacillota; class Clostridia; order Lachnospirales; family Lachnospiraceae; genus Roseburia. Next base: position 7,831 of record CAJTYI010000080.1, read on the forward strand.
GGAAAAGCGAAAGATCAGTAAAATCCGCTTCATCTGCTCTTCATCTAAAGTGCTGTGCGTCACATACTCAGTGGCATAAAATGTTTTTCCATAGGAATCCTGACGCACTTCCGGAGTCTTTGTCGTGCGCAGAAGCCTCGCACACACGGCATCTAGGGCATCATAAAACTCCCGCTCACTGTCTGTCAACTGATTATAAAAATACCATGTCCTGTATTTGTCCCACTCCGTGCTATAGATCGCAGAAGAACGCAGAGAGGAATAACGGGCCAGCTCACTGCTGTCATACAGCTCGTCCGCATCCAGCTTATCCAGCTCCACCTCCACCTCTTTGTACGGAACGCGTCCGGTGGGAAATTCGCTTTCCTCCGACTGCATAGACCACAAATCACCGCGGCTTTGCTCTCGCACAAGCGGCGAAATCGCGGTATCCCACTGTGATTCCTGGGAGGCCGCCATCGTCTCACTCTCCTGCGCTTCGGCCGTTGTAACCTCCGCCGCCAGCGCCTCAACCGAAGGAAACAACGCACTAACCGCCATACAACAAGTCACAACAAACGACAACCATCTTTTTTTCATAAACTAACCCGCTCCTTTCTACTTTGTTTTGAATATCCACAACTTGCTGAGAATATAATTCAGCGCAATCACGATGATCTGCGCAATCACTTTCATGACAATGCTGTTAAGCCCCATGCGGGTAATGAAAACATAGAGAATGATTTCTTCCACCAAAAGCGTCAAAAGCCGTCCGCATATAAAGCTCATCATCTGTGCAAAAAATGCCTCCGTGCCGCTTGTTTTCCCGTCAAATACCCAGACCCGATTCGTAAAAAAGGCGAAAAAAACGGCGATTACCCAGGAAATGATATTGGCAAGAAGCTCATTGATTCCAAGGCTCACATTGAAAAAACTGTAGCTGAGCACGCTGATAAAGAACGTACATCCGCCAAAGAACAGATACATCAACACTTCTTTGTGCTTCAGATAAAAAGGCTCAAACCAGCGGAATATCCATAGATGCACCAGCTTATCAAAAATGTCTTTCTTTTGTTCCTCCATTGTCAATCCCTTTCCCCTCACTGCTTATCCTTTTAACAAAAATTGCCGATGGATACAAACGGCGTTGCAGCTGATTTTCAATCTAATCCTGATGATACAAATCTCTGGTATACACCTTATCCTCCACATCGGCCAGCTCGGAAGCAAAGCGGTTGGCCACAATAACATCGCACTTGCTCTTAAAATCCTCCAACGAAGTGACCACACGGCTGCCGAAAAACCGGTCTTTTTGTAAAGTCGGCTCATAGATGATGACCTCAACGCCTTTGGCTTTCAGGCGTTTCATAATCCCCTGAATCGAGCTTTGGCGAAAATTATCCGACTCCGCTTTCATCGTAAGGCGGTATATCCCAATCACGCTGTCTCTCCCCGGCAGACCGTTCCTCCCGGCCCCGTCGCTGAAATACCCCGCTTTTTCCAGTATGCGCTCGGCGATAAAATCCTTCCTCGTGCGGTTTGCATCCACAATCGCGCCGATGATATTATTGGGCACGGATTCATAGTTTGCCAGCAGCTGTTTCGTATCCTTGGGAAGACAATAGCCGCCGTATCCAAAAGACGGGTTATTGTAGTGCATGCCAATGCGGGGGTCTAAACCGATACCCTCGATAATATTGGCCGTATTCAGTCCCCGCACCTCCGCATAGGTATCGAGCTCATTAAAATAACTGACGCGCAGCGCAAGATACGTGTTGGCAAACAGCTTCACTGCCTCCGCTTCGGTACTGTACATAAACAGTGTGGCGATCTCCTCTTTGACTGCGCCCTCCTTTAACAGCTCTGCAAACACATGGGCTGCCTCCTCCATCTGTCGGTTGTCTCTGGGTATTCCCACAATGATGCGCGACGGATACAGATTATCGTAGAGCGCCTTTCCCTCCCGCAAAAACTCCGGTGAAAACAAAATTCGCTCCGTCTGATACTGCTGTCTGACTTGCGCGGTATAGCCCACTGGCACCGTAGACTTAATCACCATCACCGCACCCGGATTCACGGCGTTTACCCGCTCTATGATATCTTCCACGGAACTGGTATCAAAATAGTTTTTATCTGGATCGTAGTTCGTCGGCGTGGCAATCACTACATAATCCGCCGCAGCAAGCGCCGCATCACCGTCGGTCGTCGCCCGCAAATGCAGTTCCCTTTCGGCCAGATAAGTCTCAATCTCCTGATCAACGATTGGCGATGTCTTGTCATTAATCATCGCCACCTTCTCCGGCAGCACATCAAGCAATGTCACCTCGTGATGCTGCGCCAGCAAAATGGCATTGGCCAATCCCACATAACCCGCACCCGCGACTGTTATCTTCATATCTCCCTCTCAATCTGCCGGCACTGCACCTCTTGCCCCGGCATTTACGCTAATTTCATGATCTTTCTGTCAAAGCTTACTGCTTCTTTCTAGTTTCTTTCTATCAAAGCTTCCTGCTTCTTTCTCATTTCTCTCTGTCAAAGCTTCCTGCTTTTTCCTGGTTTCTCTCTGTCAAAGCTTACTGCTTCTTTCTGTCAAAGTTCCCGCTCTATTTCTATCGCTCGTTATCTTCCTGCGCCACATCCCCGGTGCGCTCGCTGATAATGTAGCGCGGCCTCTCTTTCGTCTCCATATAGATCTTGCCAATGTATTCGCCGATGACGCCAAGACAGATCAATTGAATCCCGCCAATAAAACAGATCATGCTCGTCATGCTCGCCCATCCGGTCACTGTCCTTCCCATCAACTGCACTGTGACCGACCACAGGACGCCAATGAAGCTGCACAGAGAAATGAACAATCCCAAACCGGTAATCATGCGAATGGGGCGGATACTAAGGCTGGTGATCCCATCGAGTGCCAGCGTCAGCATCTTTTTGAGAGGGTAATGGCTTTTGCCCGCCATGCGCTCGTGCCTCTCGTAGTACACGTTAGTACTCGCAAATCCCACCAAAGGCACCAGCCCACGCAAAAACAGATTGACCTCCTTAAAGTCCGCCAGATGGCGCAGTACGCGCGCGGAAATCAGACGATAGTCCGCATGATTATAGACTACCTCGGCCCCCATCCAGTTTAAAAAACGATAAAACCCCTGTGCGGTGGCGCGTTTTAACATCGTATCAGTATCCCGCCTGCTGCGCACGCCGTATACCACTTCGCTGCCCTCCATATACGCGCGTACCATATCGTCCATGGCATTGATGTCATCCTGCCCGTCGCAGTCGATGGATATCGTGATATCACACAAATCTTTTGCTTCCATAAGACCCGCAAGCACGGTATTCTGATGCCCCCGGTTGCGGCTCTGCCGGATCCCCATGAAATAATGATTCTTTTCCGCCAGATCGCTGATAATCCGCCATGTGGCATCTTTACTCCCGTCGTCCACCATCAGGATACGGCTCTCTGCGGCAATCCGTCCCTGCCCGATCAGCTCCATAAGCTTGTCCAAAAACATCTTGCTTGTAATCGGCAGTACTTCTTCCTCATTATAACATGGAATGACCATGTATAAAACCGGTATCACTCTTTTTTCTCTATACATTTTAGTACCCCCAAAAACAAAAACACGGTTGGCGTCAAAAATGTCTGTGGATTGTTTACCATCGCCTGGGCAAGATATCCGAGTATTCCGGCAACACCGGCGATCAGCAGAGGATTGTCTGCCGCTTTTTTCGCACATTTCACCACAGCGCCAATCAAAATCCCAAAATAACCGACCGCGCCCACAATACCCGTTGTCACCAGAAATTGAAACGCTTCGTTGTGCGCATCAATATACATACCATTGTAGAGCGTCATCATCTCCTGCGTGTAGTCGATGGCCATCAGCTGACCAAAGCAATTTAAACCATAACCAAAAATCTTTTGATACCATGGCAGTTTCCAGTATGCAGTCAGACAGCGCTTCCAGACATACCCGCGGTTGCTGCCGAAGGAATCTGTGACCTGCAAACGATTTAACACGGCATATGTGCCCTGCCACTCGCCCTCTCCCCGGGTATTTGCCACAATGAAAACGACAATAGCGCAAACTGCCGCTACAGCCAAGGCAATAAAAACCACCCTGCGCACCAGCAGATACGGAAACCTTACCTGTTTTTTGCGCAGCAGGCCAACCAGAAGAAAACAAAGCACAAGCACGATTCCTGCCGCAATCACCACTCCCATGCTTGTGATCAGATTCTGCAACGAAAGCTCCCGAAATTGGAGATAGAGCGCCGCATCGGCCCCTGCAGCCTCCCCGGTCGTGAGCGTAAGCCGCATCAGGAAATTGGCCAGCCAGAAAAAACCGCACAGTTGCAGAAATTTCCACATCCCGTCATGGCTCTTGCAGGCAAACCAGAAAAGCACAAGATAACCGGCGCCTACCCCAAGCAGCCAGCTATCGCTGACCGTAGCGTACGCCTCGTAGATACCCGCCACAAGAAAAACGGCATATACTACTTTCCTGATTTTGTGTTCGCTCACAAAATAAAATGCCATGACAACAGGCAGAATCAGACAGAGATAACCCGCATTTACGTTTATATTTCCGATTGTGCTGATAAACATCGCATATTGCGTCTCAATCAGATTGTCATACATATGGAAAATATCAATCCCCCAAAATTGCAGATCTCCGATCAGTATCACGACCGCATTGGAGGCGATAAATGCCCACAGCAGCGCGGCTTTTAACTTTCCGTTTTGCATACGCAGATATTTCGCACACATGCGATAGACAAACAAATATAGCAGCATAACCATCGCCCCGAGCCTTCTGCCCTCAGTGCCCCAAAACGCCTCGCTGCGGTAATCGGACATCAGCGTTGACAAAATCACTGCCACAACAAAGATGCCGGCGCACAGATCTTCTTTGGACACGTCCTTAAACCATGCCAAAATTGAAGTTGGCTTCTTCGGCGCCTTTATACCATTATCCACCCAATAGACCAGCAGGCCAATCACTGCCACCGCGAGAAACAAAAAGGTCAACCCCTTGTAATAGGCCAGCTTCGAGCGCACAATATCAATGAATCCGTCGTGAAAAAACACCGGATAAGTGAGCAGCATCCAAAAAACATAGGCAAACGTGCTAATCTGTAATATCGTCTCTCCCAATGACTGCTGTACCTTTGTCTTTTTATTATTTCCCTTTCCTACTCTGCTACTCATCACAAATTTCCTCCTCTGTTATCCCGCTTTGCATCCATTGTATGTTCATGCATACGGCGGATGCTTTCTTCCAATGTATATCTGCAATAGTCTCCGGCCTCTAAGACGCTCATATCCTTATCATAGGTGAGGCTGCCAAACGCCTTTCTCGCCATTGCTCCGATCTTTCCAGGCATCCGCAAAGACAGCGCGACGGCAGGATTCAACGCTCTCGTCAGGCGAACTTTTTTTCCCATTGCTTCCCCGATTGCCGCCACCATGTGGGAGGTCTGAACATACTCTGCATTTTGCGGAAAATACAGTCCCGCCACGCGCCCTTTCGCCGCCAGCCACAAAAATTCACATAAATTATCAATATACAGCATACTGCGCGCATTGTCATACTTTGGAAAAAAGGGCAGTTTCCTTGCCAGCCCCTCTAACATCCGGTAATTTCCGCGGCAATTGTTTCCGTAGATCATCGGCAGTCGCGCCACCACAAGCGCCGTGCCACCTTTATGCCACTCCGGAAATAACTGCATCAGCCCTTGCTCCGCCTGCCATTTGCTGTCACCATAAAAGTTCGAGGGAGCCGGCTTGCTGTCGCTTGTAATGCGCATCACGCTTTCACTGCTGCTGTCGCCGTAGACAATAATGCTGCTTGGATAGATGTACTGACCCGCGCCGTCCGCGATCGCTTTTTGCGCTGCCTCCACGGCAAGCGCACAATTCACCTGATAGTATGACTCCCTCTCCTGCTGCGTCACACTCCCAATGTCGGCATGCGCCCTGCCCGTCACATTCAAAATACAGTCGTAAACCGACCAATCCGCCTCCCTCCACGCATCTGTGCGCAGACTTGCGCTCTCACAGGCCGATTCGCCACCATAATTTTCCTGCAAATATGTTTGAAAATAGGTGCCAATATAACTTCCGGCACCGAGTATTAAAAATCGAATCATTTTCTGTCATCCTGTCCCATGCTTCCGGTGCCGCCTTCCACAACACCGTCCGCCTTTGCAACCGAGCCAAACGTGCCAAAAAAGCATTTGAGGTCGAACATCAAAGACATGTTCTTCACATAGTCCCCGTCCAGTTTTGCTTTCACCGGAATCAAGAGCTCATCCCTGCCGTTGATCTGAGCCCAACCGGTCAGCCCCGGCACAACATCGTTCGCGCCATAGCGCTCCCGCTCGGCCACCAGATCGTCCTGATTCCAGAGCGCGGGCCTTGGCCCCACAAAGCTCATATCGCCTTTTACGATATTAAAGAGCTGGCTCAGCTCATCCAGAGACGTCCTGCGCAGAAACTTCCCGCTTTTCGTCAAGAACGCCTCCGGGTCCGCAAGCAGATGCGTCGGCATATCTTTCGGCGTGTCGGTCCGCATTGTGCGGAACTTGTAAATCGTAAAAAAAGTCCTGTGGATGCCGACACGCTTTTGCTTAAACAATACCGGCCCCGGCGAATCCAGCTTGATCGCAACGCAGATCACCAGTAAAACCGGTGA
>CAJTYI010000081.1 GCA_910584215.1 uncultured Roseburia sp.
GTATCATAGCTGGATGCCCCAAAGGCACGCGCTAAGTACCTCGGGATTTGTGATATTGAAGAAAAAAGCAGAAACTGTGACACCAAAGAGGCGATGGATGCCGCTTTCACTCATAGGAAAAGAAAAAGTTTACGATATGTTAATTGAATAAATATGCATCCACGATTCATTAGGTATTCATCTAAATAACTTGGTTAATAAACGATACCTCTTAAATGATAGAAATAATATGCGACTTTAGAGAACAGGGAGGAACTATGAGATTACGCAACATTCCGGGCGCAGAGGAAGCGATTTTGAGCAGCCCGTATTGTGTCAAAGAACCGGAGGAACAGAAAGGAAGCTGGCAGCGTCAGTTTCCTTCCAGCCAGCCGCTTCACATTGAAATCGGCATGGGAAAGGGAAGATTTATCATGGATATGGCGGCCGCCAATCCCAAGATCAATTATCTTGGCATCGAGCGCTATTCCAGCGTATTGCTGCGCGCGCTGCAAAAAATGGAACTTTCGCCGCTTTCCAATCTAAAATTTATCTGTATGGATGCGGCGGATTTAGAAAACGTATTTGATCAAAATGAGGTTTCCCGCATTTATCTCAATTTTTCCGATCCATGGCCCAAAGACCGCCATGCCAAGCGCCGTCTGACTTCCCGTCAGTTTTTTACACGCTACGACCGGATTTTGACCCCGGAGGGCAGGATAGAATTTAAAACAGATAATCAGGCGCTGTTTGACTTTTCTCTTCAGGAAATCCCAGAGGCTGCCTGGCATGTGGACGCGTATACCAGAGATTTGCACCACGATAGCGTGTTAAATGAAGGAAATATTATGACTGAGTATGAAGAAAAATTTTCCTCTAAAGGCAATCCAATCTACAAATTGATCGCTTCGCGCTGCGGATAAAAAGGCATCAGGGAAAGTGAAATGTCAGAGAGTTTTGCAAATGGAAGAGAGGAAAACCGTGTGAATACCCAGTTTATACAAAGCGTTGCAATTCATTGGGATAAGATTGCCCCGGATAGTTATCTGCGGGATATTGAGGCGTTTAGCGGTTTGACGCAGCTAGCATTTACCCATGCGATCACATTTTTTGTGGGTGAAAATGGCAGCGGCAAGTCAACCATGCTCGAGGCAATTGCCGTCGCATCCGGCTTTAATCCCGAGGGCGGAACAAAGAATTATCATTTTTCAACTTATGATTCTCACTCAGAATTATGTGAGTCTCTCAAGATCACCAGAGGGATACGCCGGCCGGGCTGGGGGTATTTTTTGCGGGCGGAAAGCTTTTACAATGTTGCGACAAAGGAAATGGATTACGCGGATGCTTTTCATCCCTCCCAGCGGCTGCATGAAAAGTCTCATGGAGAAAGCTTTCTCGCCATTGCGGGCACACAATTAAAGCCGGAGGGGATTTATTTTTTGGATGAGCCGGAGGCGGCGTTGTCGCCGCAGCGCCAGCTGACACTTTTGTGGGAAATCTATGAATGTGCCAGACAGGGAGCGCAGTTTATCATTGTCACACATTCTCCCATTCTGCTGGGGATTCCGGACGCCGAAATCCTCTCGTTTGATGGCGGGACGGTGCATCCCTGCGGCTATTTGGAGACGGACAGTTATCAGATTATGGAAATGTTTATCAATCATAGGCAGCAGCTTTTGGAGCGGTTATTAAAATGAGAATACGGTTGCGGCCAATGCAAAGAACAAGTATACTAAATATAAATAATCTTTTCCGCGAAAGGATAAAATAGGAAACAGAGAGATATGAAAACCTCGTTCATGAAAGAATGGAGATTTGTATGAAGGATAAGAAAAAACAAAAGTTTCTTAGTTTATTATTGGGTATATGCTGTTTTTTGCAGGTGGGCAATCTTCACGTCTGTGCATCCGAATATTGGCCGGAATCTCCTGAAGTGGAACCTAAGTCGGCGATTATCATGGAGTTATCTACGGGAACGATTCTCTATGAAAAGAATATTAATGACCAACATTATCCCGCCAGTATCACAAAGATCATGACAACGCTGCTTGCCTTGGAAAATGCCGATCTCAATGAGGTCATCACATTTTCCGACAGGGCCATTGATGAAACCAGAGGGGGCTCCGGCATTGCCAGAGATTACGGCGAGCAGATGACGATGGAGCAGACGCTTTACGGTGTTATGCTCGCCTCCGGCAACGAGTGTGCGTTCGCTGTGGCCGAGCATGTCGGCGGCACGATGGAGAAATTTGTCGATATGATGAATGATAAGGCAGCCGAATTGGGATGTGTCAACACCCATTTTAGTAATCCCCACGGCTTGCAGGATGAGAACCACTATACCTGTGCCTATGATATGGCCCTGATTGCTCAGGCGGCATACGCCAATGAGACGTTCCGCATTATTACGGGTACGGCGCGCTATACCATACCGCCGACCAACAAGCATGATGAACAGACGGATTTGCAGAATCACAATGAAATGCTGTATCCGTTTCGCTACAATAAATATGTCTATGAGGGCTGTACAGGGGGGAAAACGGGATACACCACCACGGCAAACAGTACATTGGTTACTTTCGCCGAGAGAGACGGTATGACATTGGTCTGTGTGGTAATGGACAGTCAGGCTCCCGCTCATTGGACGGACAGTCGTTTGCTGTTTGACTATGCGTTTGACAATTTTCAAATGGTAAACATTGTCGAACATGAGACCAGATATCCCTCCTCCGAAAACTTGCAGAAAGGTGTGCTCAATAATCAGGAGGCTTTCGTTAAGATTTCAGAGAAAGCGGCGATCGTTCTCCCCAAGACTGCTGAGTTTGCGGATACCAAGTCCGAGATCATCGTCGCGGATGCAGGCAGCGATGTGGTTGGCAGCATTGTGTACACATATGCCGGGCATCCAGTTGGCAGGGCTGATATCACAAGAACGGATATGCCTGTCAGTGAATTTCAGTTCGGCGAAGTGCCGGATACCGCGCAGCCGGATATCGCGGAGGATGAAAATCGACCGGATGGGGCGGAGGAAGGAATCAAAAAGATTCATATTGTCATTAACTGGAAAGTGATCTTGATTGTGGCGGGCATCATCTTAGGTATCATCCTTCTCGGGATTTTGCTGAAAAAATTTATTGATAACTTTTATATCATAAAACACAATCGAGAAGTAAAACGGAGACGCAGACAGCAGATCAAAGATATGAGAAGCCCGCGCAGACGTCACAGGAGACGGTGGTGATAAGCAGCAGGCGAGGCGAATCTAAGCTGAATAACATAAAAAGACATAAAGAATAATGATTTATCAATATAAAAGACAATATTTGATGATAAATATTGTCTTTTTCTTATATATGAGACACACTAAATTTGAGCTTAAATTATCTGACAATTAAGCTGTTCAAGAGAACTTTAAGCTTCTGCGGACAGTTTGAGTGGAAGATGATACCGTTCGAGCAGGGCTGCATCGTCAGATACTTGTCTGCAAAGGCCGGGGACTGTTCAATCTCGTGCATCAGATAGGAGACAGTCTCAGGGGTAGTTTTCAGAAAAACCGGCACATAATCTTCCATGGTAAAGACAGCGGCTTGGGTCTTTTGCAGCAGGCGGTGCAGTTCCTGTTCCTGCGCGAGCTGCTCGGCCGTTTTGTTGGGGATAAAATAGCCATGCTCATTTTTCGGCATATTCATAGAGCGGACTGCGCGCTGCACTTGTTTTGTCAGAGCATCAGTGGCTGGATAAAGAGATTCAAAATAAACCATAAAATCCGCGGCAGTCTTAAAATGCTCGTTCTTCCCTTTTTCGAGGATTTCCGTCATAAGAATTCTTCGTATGATATTTTCACATGTTTCGCGGGAAGGGTTCTTCCGCAACGGGGGTTTACTGTTTGACATACGGCATCGCCTCTTTCTGAATAGGAATCTATGAATCGGTTCGTTTTATCTTTTGCCATTATCCCACTGATGAACAGAAAAAACAAGAAAAATTGGTCTGTATAGGAAGAATTTACGGCGTTGCATTCTGACTGCTTTCGCGCTACAATAGAGCCGTAAAGGTTGGAGACGTAAAATATGGAAGAAAGAAGCGATATGTTTTCTTGTTCCGCAGACAGATGTTTATCAGCCAATACACATTACTTGTGACACGAAGGAGTTGTTGACAGAAAGGACAGTGAGAGAAATGCCGGAGATGCCGGAAGTGGAAACCATAAAGCGTGTGCTTGAACCGCAGATAAAAGGGCTTATGATTACCAAGGTCAAATTGAGGCGACCGGAAGTTGCCGCATATCCTGCCAATGATCAGTTTTGCGAAATGTTGAGAGGCCAGACGATTTCCCATATGGCCCGCAGGGGGAAGTTTTTGACGATTTGGCTTGCGAGCGATGACCGTATCATTCTGCACCTGCGCATGACGGGCAGTTTGCTGCTTACGCCGGCGGATTTCCCGGAAGAAAAGCATACGCATATTATTTTGGGGCTCAGTGACGGGAGAGAATTAAGGTTTTCGGATGCAAGACGTTTTGGGCGTTTCTGGTTCATACAAAAAGAAGAGACGGATACATACAGCGGCACCGAAAAGCTGGGGATAGAGCCGTTTGACACAGGATTAACCGCGGCATATTTAAGTGAGCATTTGGGAAGACGGAAAAAAGCAGTGAAAGGGTGTCTGCTCGATCAAAATATCATAGCGGGGATTGGCAATATTTACTCGGACGAGATATTGTTTACAGCGGGAATTTATCCGGCACGTCCGGCAAACAGCCTCAGCCGTGAGGAATGGGAGCATCTCGCCGCGGTGATACCGGAACGTCTTTCCTATTTTATAGAAAAAAACGAGATCACGCCGGAGGAATATCTCGAATCGAAGGGGAGGGATTACCGCAATACGCCTTTTTTGCAGGTATATGGCCACGAGGGCAGACCGTGTCCGGTTTGTGGGACAATATTTTGCCGTATTGTCGTTGGCGGCAGAAGCAGTGTTTACTGTCCCGCCTGCCAAAAAGAAGTACGGCTCAAACATACCGGATAGTGTTTTAGCGCTGCCGAGCTGTGCAGGCTTATGATGGATGATAAATATTAGGGAGGTGTAGAATTTCTACGCCTCCCTGTATTTATATTACCATAAAAAGTGCCGAAATTCAAGGCTTGTAAAGATTTTGGGCATCGTCTATAGTAGGTTAATGCTACTTTTACATGCATGTTATTCACCTTGATAAGGAGGCAGTGATGGAACAAAAAAACTGGTTAGAGTTCATGTCAAAGCAGATGCAGGTTACAAAGGTCCTAGAAACCAACCAATATACGCAGAAGTTTGGGCTGGTTTTGAGTGAAGAGGACGCCAAGCTATTGGCCGAGGGCAGAGTCGATGCGTTAAAAAAGGAGCAGAGGGTAGAATTTGGTCAGGGTATACTGCCTAAAATCGTACATGCATTTTGTGATTCTCCCTATATGATGCAGGAACATTACCGCGACGACTTGATGCGTCTTCAGGATATTTTTTATTTGTACAAAAATGAAATGATGGATTTGATTACAGACGATGAACTCTTAGAATTTATGAGGGAACAATTTGATGAGGTATGTTATGGAGACTTTGATTATTTAGAGGGAACCTGCTTAGATATTTTTGCGCAGGCCATCCGGGCAGGATATAGCGGTCACACGGCATCGGGAGGGCAGGGAGAATTTGCAAAATTTGATCCCGTGACGCGCTGGGACAGAGAACTGTATCTGGAAACATTAAAAGAATTGGCCTGGCGGTAATTGTGTGAAACATAAATTTGTCACACGCAATTTTGTCCCTGCGGCTCAAAGTTTGCAGGTTGAGAGAAAGGAATAGTTATGGAACAATTTGGATATACGCTGGAAGAACTCATGCCGGTCACAGCGGAGCTGGCGGCCGCATTTACCGGCCATGAACATTCCTCTGTCACCTATGAAAATGCCCAAAGATTGATGGAGGCCGTCTTGTACTGCATCAATGAGTGTGAAAAAAACAGCAGTTATGCACTCAGGTCAGATCATTTTGACGCGAAGGAAGCCTATCAGTGCGGTCAAAAAATCGTGATAGAAAAGGCAAAGGAGCTGCACAAACTATATCAGGTACTGATCACGGATTTTGACGATTATGGTTGTGATTGCTTAAAGGATACCATCGTTCATGGAATCCCAGTCTTTTTGCAGCGCTATGACACAAAATTTGCCCCGCAGGAGACACTTCTGACTCTGGATTATCCGGTCTTGGATGATGCAGTGTCAAGTTCCGGCATTGACAGAGTGTTGGAATATGTCAGATGCGTTTCGCTTGAGCAGCAATTTCTCAGACCGTTCGACAGGGCATATGTGATCGGGATACTCCGTTCGTATCACGAGAAATATGAAATTCTCATCGAAAACATCTGCGTCATTGTCCTTCAAAACTTAATCGGGCATATGATGCTTGACAAACCGATACATGGGAGAGAGTTTGACAGTGAGGATTTTGCTCATGCCGAAATAATACTGAAAGACAAATCGGGAGAAGAGATTCAGATCTACTTGGTGCGGATGCTCCATATATTAGTGGAACGCTATTACGGCAGTGACACAACGTTATATCATTATCTTTGCCGCGCGATCTTAGACATGGCGGTAAGAATAAAGTGCAGTCTGCAAAATCATAGTTTGGATAAGATATTTTTGATTTAAAACCGTTTATATATACAGAGAGCGAAATGTAAAATAATCCAGTAGACAAATGCCGCGCAATGAATTAATATAGAAGTAAATATTACACCACCAAAATATTTGACAAGCGGATAAAGTATACAATAAATTTTGTGATCAGAAGCTTTGTCAGGGAAGAGGGTATCAGTATCCGGTTTTTTCCCGGCAGGAAAGGAACGGTATGTCGGATTCTTACGTCATCAATGAAAAAAGAGAGTTTATTTTGGATCGCGTCAAAGAATTTATCTACCAAAATGGCGGCGTCGTGAAAAAGGCTCAGCTCAAAGAGCTTGGTATCGATTACCGCCGCATTCTTGATTTTGTGGACAAAGGAGATTTGATCCGCATAAAAAACGGCTATTACACGGTGCGCATCAGCGATTTCTCAGAGGATGAGCTGATTGCAAAGCTTTTTCCGGACGCGGTTCTCAATCTGGAGAGCGGGCTTTTTGCGTACGGTTATATTGACGTCAAACCTTACGGTTACAAGCTTACTGTGGATAAGAACACGTCCAAGTCACGTTTTCATCTGGATTTTCCCAAGGTGATTCCGCTGTATGCGGAGCCGGAGACGATGCAGTATGGCGTTGAGGAGATCACATTTGGCGGTGGTACCATGAAAATCTTTGACAAGGAGCGCTTAATCTGTGAGTGCCTCAAATATGAAGATAAGATGGAGCGGGAGTTGTTTCAGAAAGGGCTATTGGCGTACATTGCGGACCCCCGGAAAAATGTCTCACGATTGATGAAATATGCGAGGGAACGAAAAGTATTAAAAAAGGTACAGTCTGCCATAGGGATATGGCTATAGAAGCGGGAGAGGTTCATGCAGCATAAAAGAATAAAAAAAGCTGTTTTAAAAGCGAAAAGCGAAGAATTGAAGATTCCGTTTTCCAACTTACTGGCAGGCTTTGTGTTGGAAGAGCTCATGTTTATGATTGCGGAATCGCCGTTTTCCCAGGTACTGCTGTTGAAGAATGGTGAGATATTTGGGACGGAACGATATCGCAGTGAGAACTGCCTGAATCTGGAGTTTGCCTATGTGCAGGACAAAGAACCTACAATTGGCAAAGAGTTTGCTCCCGGCGGAGTTATCTCGCTGAAATTAGCTTATATCATGCTCGCCCATTTTATCACGCGCGAAAAGGTCCCGGAGATCAAGTGGCGGGGCAGGACGGATACGTCGGCAGATGAGATTTTTATGTATATCACCGGAGAGTTTGCCGAGATGACGGTGCCGGTTCAGATTCACATCAGTGTGCTAAAGGGTGAGTATGAAAGACAGGAGAAACAAAGTTTTTCTTCGTTTGTGTGCGAGGAGGAAAAGATTGAGTATTTGACTTATCCTGCCGACATGCGGCTGACAGAATCCATTTATTTGATCTTGTCAGGCATGGAGTTGATACCGGAAATGGAACCTTATTGCAGTGTCTATCATACTTTAAAAGAGGAGATCATTGATGCCCGCCGTATCGCCGAGAACTTGTCGCTGCTTGTCAAAGGCGGTGAGATGGAGCTGGAGGAAGAGCGGGTCAATGAAATATTGTCTTATCGTACATACGGATACATGCAAAAACGCTGGGAAAAATATATGCGCCGTCAGAAAGACGAGATGATTGCATGGGAAGAAGTGCTGGAAGTGTTCGGACATTTTCTTTCGCCTGTGTGGGAAGCAATATGTAAAGATGAAATATTTTTGGGTGACTGGATGCCGGAGTTAGGACGGTTTTTATAGGAAATGAGCATAGAGTATTTAGATGAAGCCTTAGCAAAATACAGCCGGTCCAATATATATCCGTTTCACATGCCAGGGCATAAGCGAAAGGGGAGTTTATTTGTATCCCAATGTGATGGCTTAGCGGAAGATCAATACATGATTTCGCCGAAGAATGGTAAATTTTTGCAAGACGACAGTCAGTGGTCCGCCATATGGGGGATGGACATCACAGAGATCGACGGCTTTGATAACTTGCATCAGGCCGTGGGTATTTTAAAAGAGGCACAGCAGCGGGCGGCAGAGTTATACGGCGCCGCGCACAGCTTTTATCTGGTAAACGGCAGCACTTGCGGCGTCCTTGCGGCAATCTGTGCGGCAGCGGGAAAAAGGGAGCGGGTGCTCGTGGCGCGCAATTGCCATAAGTCCGTATATCATGCCCTTTTTCTACAGGAATTGACAGCGGAATATCTGTATCCTGTCATGATGGAGGATAAAATACCGGGACAGATCACGCCAGAGCAGGTGGAGGAGGCATTACAGAGGCAGCCGGCGGCGGCGGTCGTCATCACCTCTCCCACCTATGAGGGCATCCTATCCGATGTGGCGGGCATTGCCGAAGCCGCGCACCGGCATGGTGTGCCGTTGATTGTGGATGCCGCACACGGGGCTCATCTGGGCTTTGGCGGCGGTTTTCCTGAAGGTCCGGTGAGACAGGGCGCCGATGCGGTTGTGATGAGTCTGCATAAGACGCTGCCCTCGCTGACTCAGACCGCACTTTTGCATATTTGTTCCGGGCGTATTGATTTGGAGCGGGTGAAAAAATATCTGGAGGTCTTTGAGACCAGCTCCCCTTCCTATCTTTTGATGGCTGGAATGGATGCCTGCATACGGCTATTGCGGACAAACGGCAGTGAATTGTTTGCGCGTTACCGCAGGATATTGACAGAATTTTACAGGCAGACCGCCGATTTAAGGCAGCTGCATGTCATGACGAGAGAAGATTTTTCGCCCAGAGAGGCTTATGACTGGGACGACGGCAAACTGATCGTCTTTGTCAGGCATCCCGCTTACGGGGGACCGTGGCTGCACCGCAGACTGCTCACGGAGTATCATTTGCAGTCCGAGATGGTTTCCGCGCGCTTTGTGCTTCTGATGACAAGTGTGATGGACGAACCACAGGGCTTACGGCGGCTTGCGGCGGCGCTGAGGGATACGGACGACTGGCTGACGGGACAAAGCCAAGAAGAGACAGGGTTCGATAACTGCCGATCGCTTGCGGTCACCAATCTGTATCAAAAATATGAAATTTCTATGCCAATATATCAAGCAGAGAGCGGCAAAAAGGAACAGATTGCCCTTGAAGATTGTGCGGGCAGGATATCGGCGGATATGGTCTACCTATACCCGCCCGCAATTCCGGTGCTGGTGCCCGGTGAAATTATCAGTGCATCATTTCCCGGCGAGCTGCGCAAATGCCAGGAGATGGGACTCTCGGTAGGGGGAAGCGGGCATATTTCCGTGGGCAGGATATCCGTTGTCTGTCCGCTTGCGGATACAGGCGTATGATACTTCGGAAAGATGGGTGTTATTCCGATATAATCATAAAGAGGACGAAAGAATCTGCCAGAAAGAAGGTATCGTTTTGGATATTAAAGTTGAAAATCTTTCACAAATTAACACGGTAAAGGCGGCGGAACCGAAGGACACGGGCGACGGCACATTTAAATTTACGCTTGCCAGCGCCATCACGGACGCCGAGCTTCAGCAGAAAGTCGACAGCCTGATGACGGATATCACGGCGCAGGGCAATCGCTTGGCGGAACACATGGATATCCGCGACATGCGGCAATACCGCGAACTGATTCGCGAATTTATGAATGAAGTCGTGTTTCGCTCGCACAAATTTTCCAGAGAGAACTTTCTTGACCGCAAAGGGCGTCATCGCGTCTACGGCTTGATCAAGCTGATCGACCAAAATCTTGATGAGCTGGCGCAGGCGCTGGTGGCGGACGAAAAAGATCATATTTCCATCTTAAGCAGGATCGGGGAGATCAGGGGCCTGCTGCTTGATATACTGACATAGAGGGCAAAACGTTACAGAGCAGTTTACTTGAGCTGTTTCATCAAAACATCCCTGCAGGCGTGCCTGCAGCTTCGGGAGGAAAAAATGGCACAATTTAAAGATATCGTAGGTCATGAGCAGATCATTGAACATCTTAGGAATTCAATCAAAATGGAAAAGGTTTCCCATGCATATATATTCGACGGCCCGCAAAAGTCGGGGAAGATGATGCTGGCCGAAGCTTTTGCCATGCTGCTGCAATGTGAAAAAGAGGGGGAGGAACCCTGCATGGAATGTCATTCGTGCAGGCAGGCGTCGGGCAGGAATCAGCCGGATATCATTTATGTTTCCCACGAAAAGCCGAATACCATTTCCGTGGACGACATTCGCACGCAGTTAAATCAGGATATTGCGATCAGGCCCTACGACAGCAGGTATAAGATTTATATTGTAGACGAGGCGGAGAAGATGAATCAGCAGGCGCAGAATGCACTGTTAAAAACCATTGAGGAGCCGCCTGCATACGCTGTTATTCTGCTGCTCACCACCAATGCGGACGCTTTTTTGCCTACGATACTCTCGCGCTGTGTGACTTTGCGCTTAAAAGCGGTGCCGGATGAACAGATCAAGCAGTATCTGATGAGACAATATCAGATTCCCGATTACCAGGCACAGGTCTGCACGGCCTTTGCGCAGGGAAATGTCGGGAAAGCTGTGCAGCTTGCTTCCTCCGACCATTTTAAGGAGGTAAAAGCTTCCGCTTTGCAATTGTTAAAGCGGGTGCAGGATATTGAGCTCTATGAAATGACGGCGGCGGTCAAGCAGATTGGCGAATACAAACTGGAAATCAATGATTATTTTGATCTGATGATGGTGTGGTATCGGGATGTACTCTTGTACAAAGCGACAAAAGACGTCAATGACTTAATCTTTAAAGATGAAGTCTATGATATTCAAAGGCAGGCGGAGCGCAGTTCCTACGGTGGCATACAGACCATACTTAAGGCGCTTCAGAAAGCGCAGATGCGCTTGAATGCGAACGTCAACTTTGAGTTAGTGATCGAGCTGTTGCTGTTGACGATGAAAGAAAACTGAGTAGAAACAGAAAAGATAAAATGAGTATAGCAATGAAACGTTATGTACGGCGCTTCATGCTCCACCCGGATTTCAGTCACAGCAAAGTTGAGACATGAGAGTAAGAACGATTATAAATAAAGCATCAGAAAGGCATGGTTATTTGAGATGGTAAAAGTAGTAGGTGTCCGTTTCCGAACGGCGGGAAAAATGTACTTTTTTGCTCCGGGCAAACTGGCTTTGGAGAAAGGTATGCACGTTATTGTAGAGACGGCAAGGGGGATAGAGCTTGGAACCGTTGTGTTGGGGACGAAAGAGGTGCCGGATGATGAAGTGGTCTCGCCATTGAAATCAGTCATTCGTATTGCCACGGAAGAGGATGAGAAGAAGGTAGAGCTTAACCACGAGAAAGAGAAAGAAGCATACAAAATATGCATTGAAAAAATACAAAAACATAAACTTGACATGAAGCTGGTGCAGGCCGAATATACGTTTGACAACAATAAGCTGTTGTTTTACTTTACAGCGGACGGTCGCATCGACTTTCGCGAGTTAGTCAAAGATCTGGCCTCTGTGTTTCGCACCCGCATCGAGCTTCGGCAGATTGGCGTGAGAGACGAGACAAAAATGCTGGGCGGCGTCGGCATCTGCGGCAGAACGCTCTGCTGTCACAGCTATTTATCAGAGTTTATTCCAGTTTCAATCAAGATGGCAAAAGAACAGAATCTGTCTCTCAATCCGACGAAGATTTCCGGTGTCTGCGGCAGGTTAATGTGCTGTCTGAAAAATGAGGAAAGTACCTACGAGTATTTGAACAGCCGCCTGCCGAATGTGGGAGATTATGTTACCACGGACGACGGATTGAAAGGCGAAGTGTCGACAGTAAATGTGCTGCGGCAGAGCGCCAAGATATTGGTAGAGATCGACGGGGAAAAGGAGCTGCGCGAATACAAAGTCGGACAGCTAAAGTTTAAGCCGAAACGCAAAAAAGAGCGCACGAAGCTTTCTGCGGCGGAAATGAAAGAACTGTCGGCGTTGGAGGATAAAGGAGGAAAGTCCAGAATTGATGATGCCAAATGATCTCGTGCATGAAAATGAGCGGTTGGACGAGCTGCACCGCAACGGATATTATATTATCCAGGACCCGGGGCGTTTCTGCTTTGGGATGGATGCGGTGCTGCTCTCCGGCTTTGCGCGGGCGAAAAATGGGGAGAGGGTGCTTGACCTTGGCACCGGCACCGGTATTATTCCGATTCTCATGGAGGCAAAGACGGAGGCATCTCATTTTACGGCGCTGGAGATACAGGAAGAGAGCGCCGATATGGCGCGCCGCAGCGTGTTATATAACCGTTTGGAGGAAAAAATTGAGGTGGTGACGGGTGATATCAAAGATGCTGCCAAAAGATTTGGGGCATCTTCTTTTGATGTTATCACGACAAATCCCCCGTATATGATCGGGCAGCACGGACTCAGCTCTGCTTCTGCGGCCAAGGCGATTGCCAGACACGAGATCCTTTGTACGCTGGAGGATATTTTGCGGGAGAGCGCCAAACTGCTTAAGCCCAGTGGCAGATTATATATGGTGCACCGTCCGTTTCGGCTGGCGGAAATCTTTTGTAAGATGATCGAGTATCGAATCGAACCCAAGCGCATGAAGTTAGTTCATCCGTTTATAGACAAAGAACCGAATATGGTACTGATCGAGGGACTTTTGGACGGAAAATCGCGTTTGACGGTGGAAAAGCCGCTGATCGTATATCGGGAGCCGGGGGTCTACACACAGGAAATCTATGATGTATACGGATATTAGTGTGCAGTCAAAAACGCGGTCAAGATTAAACCGTAAGAATTATGGACGGTGCAACAGTACAGTCCCTATGATCGGCTGAAATTGAGTGACAGAAAGGCAGGAACAAGAATTTGCGGAACGAATTATTTATGATAGGTCCATTGCACATTCGCATGTACGGCGTGATGATCGGCGCGGGCTATCTTGCGGCGCTCATCATGAGCTTATACCGCGGGAAAAAAAGAAACCTGGATAACGACGCGATATGGGACATCTTCTTTTGCGCGATTGTCGGCGGGATGGTGGGCACGAAGCTGCTCTATTATCTAACCATTTTGCCGAGTATCATAAAAAGGCCGTCTCTGCTGTGGGAAAACTTTGCAAACGGCCATGTGGTTTACGGAGGGATTATCGGGGGTGTTTTGCTCAGTTACCTCTATTGCAGGTGGAAGAGGCACAACTTCTGGTCGTACTTTGATCTTGTGATGCCCGCGGTTGCGCTGGCACAGGCGATTGGGCGCATCGGATGCTTCTTCGCGGGCTGCTGCTACGGGAGAGAGACCGACGCCTGGTATGGCATCGTCTACCATATCTCAGAACAGGCGCCAAACGGGGTAAAACTGATACCGACACAGTTGATCTCCTGCGGTGCAGATCTGATCTTGTGCGGCATTTTGCTGTTATATGCTCGCAAAGAGCGGGCGGACGGCCAAGTGGCCGCGCTGTATATGATTCTCTACGGCGCGGGCCGGTTCTGCGTGGAATTTCTGCGAAACGATTACCGGGGCAGCGTGGGGTTCCTCTCCACCTCACAATTCATATCCATCGGAGTTGTGGTGGCAGGTATCGCACTGTATGCGCTCGCGCCCAGATTGTTCGGGCGGTCGCGCACAAAAAACAGGATTGCAGAGTGAGATGGATAGGTATAGGTTATTAACTGTTTCGATTGATATCATCAAAATGAATAAATATGCATTGCTGTTTTATCAGAAGTAATAGAAACTTTATATTCACAGCGTAAATGCGGCGTTCGGCAGGTATCCTAACGGCAGGTGATGCTTGCTTTTTGACCTCCGTAAAAACGTCAGGGGTTCTCGCATGCTGTTTGGGGCATCGGGTTGTGCGTCTTTTCAGTGTTGAACCACCTCGTCGTGTC
>CAJTYI010000082.1 GCA_910584215.1 uncultured Roseburia sp.
GGCGTCTAGGGGAACTAGAAAACAGCAAAGATTTCTGTCTTTACCGGGACGGACAGACACTACGAGGTAGTTCAACACTGAAAAGACGCGCAACCCGATGCCCCAAACGGCATGCGAGAACCCCTGACGTTTTTCCAGAGGGTCAAAAAACAGGAGCGCCTGCATTATGCTGCCGGCCGGACACCGCATTTACGCTGTGAATATAAAAAATTTGTATCACTTCCGAATAGAACAGATATGCATAGTTATTCATTTATATGAAATAAAGCTTTCAAGCTCACAACCTATACTTTATTATGCCAGAGAGGTCATAGATTCTATTCTTTAGGAGCAACATTTCCTTCTATAAGTGTAAGTATATATGACTCCACATGAAAATGCAATATACCATGGTAAATACAGGAATAAATTGGCGAAATTTGGCGAACCGGCTGCTGAGCGCAAAAAATGGAAAGACGCCTGGCGGCGGAAGGGGGAAGGAAGGCGATTTATCAGATAATATGAGTGCGCGCAGGTATTTTATGCAAAAAAGGTATTGCAAATTTATCTTAGATATACAATAATAAATAATAAGATGCGCAACCGATTACACAATAGGAGAATCGGCGTCTGCAAGCGGGGCGGGCGAGCGTTTTGTGAGAGGATTAGAAAGGTGTGGTTTTTTAGTGATGGAGGAAAAACATGCAACCACGATCGCCGATGTGGCGGAGGCGCTCGGCGTGTCAAAGACCACGGTATCGCGCGCGATATCCGGGAAAGGGAGAATTGGTAAAGAGACGAGAGAGAGGGTGCTGGCATATATCGAGGAGCACGATTACAGGCCCAATGTGATTGCCAAGGGGCTTGCGCAGTCAAAGACCTATAATATCTGCGTGGTTATGCCCCGTGATTACGAGGTGGTGGACTGGAATTTTTTTCAGGCATGCCTGTTTGGAATTCAGGAGATGGCGGAGACCGCGGGATATGATATTTTACTTACCATGTGCCGCATCAATGATATATCGTCTTTGGAGCGGATTATCGACAACCGGAAAGTGGACGGCGTCATATTGATGCGCACATTTTTGGAAGACCCACAGATCGAGTTTCTTCAGGAGCGCCAGATACCGTTTGTCACGACCGGCAGTACCAACTATAAAGGGGTCGTGCAGATCGACAACAACCACCGCAGCGCCTGCAAAGAGCTGACGGCGATTATACTGATGAAAAATATGCGGCGCGTGGCTTTGATCGGCGAGGATGAGGGGTATGTGGTGACGCAGAGCCGTCTGAACGGTTACCTGGATGCTTACGCGCAGATGGGCGTGCCAGTCGACGAGAATCTTCTGTTTTTAAATCCGGAAAACCGTGTGCGTGTGGACAAGACGGTCAACGAGATCTTAGAACAGAAAGTCGACTGTATTCTCTGTATGGACGATGCTGTGGCGGGCCGGGTGCTGCGCGTCCTGCGGGAAAAGCAGGTGCAGGTACCGCGGGATGTGCGCGTGGCGTCTTTTTATGACAGCACGATATTAAGTGACAACTCTCCGTCTATCACCTCGCTCTCTTTCGACGCCAGGGAGCTGGGCATGACGGCGTGCCGCATGCTGCTCGATCTGATGGAGGGGGGGCAGGTGCCGCTTAAGACGCTGCTGCCTTATGAAGTCGTGTTAAAAGAATCGACAAAATAGTGCGGCAGTCGGGCAATGTCTGGAGATCGCGCTGCGGACAACAGGTTTATCGGTTGCACTACGGGAAAACGCTGATCGCAAAACCGGACAGGGAATTGTATAATTTTACCAAATTACAGGGAAATTTATTATAAATTATGGACATTGACACATCAGGGGCGTATGATTATACTAATCTTAGAGGACAACCGATTGCGCAACCCGGTGTCATAGTTTCGCAGGTACATTTTTTTCATGCGTTTTATAGACCGGCAGTTACCGTTTGGAAAGCATAAGCGGAATGTGTTTATAAAACTCATAAAAAGTGAAATAATGCGTATAATAAGTGCCGGAGAAAGATGTCCGAAACGTAAGATGTTCCAATTACCGAGTTACCATTTTATTACAATAAAAATAGGGAGGACTTTAACATGAAAAAGAAAGTTTTAAGCTTACTGTTGTGCGCATCCATGGCAGCGACGGTGTTTGCAGGCTGCGGAGACAAGAAAGATGGGGCGGACAACAACGCAGACGCGAACAATGCGGCAGACAATAATCAGGGGGAGAACAACGCACAGGCGCCTGCGACGAGTGACGAGACCGTTACCTTGAAAGTATGGGCGGCTGAGGAAGATCAGAACTTGACGAATGAGCTGATCGAAGGATTTAAAGCGGCAAATTCGGGACAGAAGTTCGATATCACAGTTGGTGTTGAGTCCGAGTCCACCGCAAAAGATACGATTTTGATTGACCCGGAGGCTGCTGCCGATGTGTTTGCATTTGCGAGCGACCAGATTACAGATCTCGTAAAGGCCAATGTATTACAGCCGGTACAGGATGTGGATACGATTTCAGCCGAAAACGTGGCAGGTTCCGTGGCAGCGGCAACGGTTGACGGTACATTATATGCTTACCCGATGTCGGCGGACAATGGATACTTCTTATTCTATGACAGCACGGTAGTAAAAGATCCGACGAACTGGGATGCAATTCTTAGCGATTGTGCGGCAGCAGGCAAAAAGGCCGGCATGGTTATGGCGTCCGGCTGGTATAACGCAGGTTTCTTCTATGGCGCTGGCTTTACCACCACATTAAATGCGGACGGCAGCACAACGCTTGACTGGAACGGAACATCCGCAACTGGCATCAAGGGCACGGATGTTGTACAGGGTATGCTTGATATTGCAGGCAATTCCGCTTTCCTGCCGATCACGGACGGCGATACCGCTAACCAGATCGCGACTGGCAGCCTTGGAGCTATTATCTCCGGTACATGGGACGCCGATGGTGTGCAGGGAGCGTTCGGTGAAGGTTACGCTGCGACAGTGCTTCCGTCATTCACATGTGCAGGTCAGCAGGTTCAGATGGGTTCCGCAGCGGGTTACAAGATGCTCGGTGTAAACGCAAACTCCGCACAGGTTGGCTGGGCTATGGAACTGGCAAAATATCTGACAAACGAGAGCAGCCAGGCGACACGTTTTGAGCAGAGACAGATTGGACCGTCCAATATCAAAGCAGGCGAGGCTCCGGCAGTTCAGGAGAACATCGCACTTGTGGCAGTGACACAGCAGAATGGTTCCAACGGTGTAGTTCAGATGGCTGGCGGCAGTTACTGGGACCCGACCAAGAGCTTTGGTGAGATCATTGCACAGGGCAATCCGGACGGCACAGATTTACAGGAGTTATTAGACAATTTAGTTGCAGCTACGGCGCAGGCACCACAATAAATACAGTGGGCAGTGATAAGAATGTTCATTGCCTGACAATAGAACAGGGGCGTTTGGCCCGATGAGAAATTAGAAAACGTCCACATACGGAGAGAAAAACGTGCGTGGACGTTTTTTGACTATGAAAGGCAGAGGTGCAAACATGAGTGAAGAGGGAAAGAGCAAAAAAGAAAACCGCGTGGCTGAGTTTTTTGCCGGGATCGCGGGCTTCTTCAAAGGGTTTGGCGAGGCGTGCGCCGGGGGTGACGCGGCGGTCAAGGTATCGCTCGTGGTGGCGGGCGCAGGATATTTTGCAAGAAAGCAGATTGTCAAGGGCATCCTGGTGACACTGCTTGAAATTGCGGTCATCCTTTACCAGGTTTTGATCGGCTTCCCCTATATCGGACAGCTTGGAAATCTGGGCGAAGTACAGCGTGCGCAGGTATACAATCCTGAGACGATGAAAAATGAAGTGAACGACTATGACAACTCACTTTTGATTTTGCTGTTTGGTGTGATCAGTCTAAGCCTGCTGGCAGTGGCGATCATTTTGTGGATGGCCAATGTAAAAAATACTTACCGTATCCAAAAGCTGGCACAGGAAGGAAAGCATATCAATACATTCCGGGAAGACTTAAGCTCCATGCTTAACGATAAGTTTCATTTTACACTTTTGGCGCTTCCGGTGCTTGGAATTATCATTTTTAATGTCATGCCGTTGATCGTCATGGTCTGTATTGCGTTTACCAATTACGACCAGAATCATATGCCGCCGGCGATGCTGTTTACCTGGACGGGGCTTAAAAACTTTAGGAGTCTGTTTGAGACGAGCCTGACGATGACCTTTGGCTATACGTTCCGCAAGATTCTGGTGTGGACTTTGCTGTGGGCGCTTTTGGCGACGGCTACCACTTATTTCGGAGGAATTATTCTCGCCCTGCTCATCAACAACAAGGCGACCAAGTTAAAAAAGATGTGGCGCACGCTGTTTGTGGCTGCGATTTCTGTGCCTCAGTTTGTGACCTTGCTGCTGATGCGCAACTTTTTTGCCAACGCCGGTATCATGAATACGGTCTGTGAAAAAATCGGTCTGACGGGACTGCTACAGAATTTGGGCTGGATTAATACGAATTACATTCCGTTTTTGACCGACCCCACATGGGCGAAGATTACGATTATTGTCATCAATATCTGGGTCGGCATCCCGTATTTGATGCTGATTGCCACCGGAGTTTTGATGAATATACCGGAGGAGTTAAAGGAGAGCGCGCGCATCGACGGCGCCAATGCTTTCCAGATTTTTCGCAAGATCACGATGCCCTATATGTTCTTTATCACGGGGCCTTATCTGGTGACGCAGTTTACTGCCAATATCAACAACTTTAACGTGATCTATCTTTTGACGCAGGACATTTACACGACGACGAACCAGAAGATGTCGGCTTCGTTTGGCAAAGAGATCGACCTTTTGGTGACATGGTTGTATCGTTTGACCAGTGAGCAGTACAATTACAAGATGGCTTCCGTCATCGGTATCTGCGTGTTTATTGTCTGTGCGTTGTTTACACTATTAGCCTTTAATTTCTTGATTAAGGGAGATAAGGAGGAAACATTCCGATGAGAGCAAAGAAAACGATTACTTCGATTTTGATTCACGCTGTGCTCGCCATTATGGCAGTGGTCTGGTTAGTTCCGATCGTATGGCTGATTGTTACCTCCTTCAGTGGATTTGACGGAATGAACACCAGCAGATTTTTTCCGGAGACATGGTCAATGCGCAATTATACGCGCATTCTTTTCCAGTCCGATACGGTATCCCAGTTTCCGGTCTGGTTTAAAAATACATTTATCATTGCGATTTTTACCTGCCTGATTTCCACTTCCTTTGTGCTGATGGTGAGTTATGCGATGAGCTGTATGCGGTTTAAGGGCAGAAAAGCGTTAATGAATGCTGCTGTGATGTTACAGCTGTTCCCGGGCTTCTTATCCATGATCGCGATTTATTTTATTTTGAAAGCTGTCAATTTGACGAACAGCCATTTCGGTATGATTTTAGTCTACTCGGGCGGAGCGGGTCTCGGCTATCTGGTTGCCAAGGGTTTCTTTGATACGATTCCTACCTCCCTGCGCGAGGCTGCTTATCTGGAGGGCGCTTCCGAGGCGCGGACATTTTTCACGATCGTGCTTCCGCTGTCAAGGCCGATCATCGTATATACGGTCATCAGTTCTTTCCTGGTGCCGTGGACTGATTTCGTGTTTGCCAAGATTATTTTAAATTCCGGCATCTCGACCGACTGGACTGTGGCGATCGGACTTTACAACATGCTGCAGCGGCAGCTGCTGCCAAACTACTTCTCAAGATTCTGCGCCGGCGGCGTGCTTGTCGGTATTCCGATCGGTATTTTATTTATCATTATGCAGAAGTTCTATGTTGAGGGTATTACAGGAGGTTCCGTAAAAGGATAAGTATAACGGGGTAAGATTATGACAGAGGTCTGCAGTTTGTGTAAGCGAAATATGCAGACCTCTGTGTATGAAATATAACGATTTGGATTACAGTCGCTATGCGTGACAAGTAAATATCATAAACAAAGCAATTTGAAGTTGCGAAGCAGCGTGTAAAGAATTACGGGGTAATTCTTTTACACTGAATTAAAATGCCGCTTGCGCGGCGGAATGTGAGGAAATATGGACAAGTTAATTTTGAATCTGATCCACAGGCCGGAGATGGTTCCTGAGTATGCGGAGAAAGTGACCGGCCATGGAAAGACGGAGGATATCGGAAGAAAGGCGCTTTTGACAGAGTCTTTGGATATTTTTAAGGTGCAGCAGGAGGCGGCGCACAAGAACGGTTTAAAAACCACGATTCAGATGACGTATGCGAGTCTGTTTAACGACGAGGCGGTAGCCCTTGCAAAAGAGCATCACGAGACATACGGAGATGAGATCGCGCTCTCGCTTTTGGGGCTTCCCTGCAAGGAATTCCGGGACAAATACAAGACAAAGGATTTTTGTATCTGGATGTTCTCTATGGAGGACAAAAAGCAGATCGTCAACGATGTATTTGAAAAGTTTTATGAGCGGTTCGGGTTTTACCCCGAGTCGACCGGCTCTTATTATATGGATGCAGAGCTGACAAATTATATCAAAGAGAAATATCCGATGGTGAAATGCGCGGTTGCCACCTGCTGGGAAGAGGGGCCGAAAGCCTATCACACCTGCAACAATTCATGGTACACGCTGTTTGACGGCGGTCCTTGGGCTCCATGGATTCCTTCAAAGCAGAATACCCATGCGCCGGCGGCCAACGAGGCGGAGGACAGCGGCATCGTTGCCATTCCGCATCTGTCCCGTGATCTGATCGCGTGTTATGACGGCAACGGTTCCAACTTTGGCACACATCCGCAGAATGTGCTGCGCGGAATGATTTATGATTCTAAGACCTGGGAATACCCGTATCTTTACAATCTGATCGATCAGTACCGCGATCTGGCCAAATATAACAACGGCTACGCCTACAATATGATGTTTGTCGGGCCGGGCTGGATGAATAAAATGGGGCGCTGGGAGGCTCCGTATGAGCTTTTGAAGAAGTCCTACGAGGACGGCTGCGCCTACTATGGGCAGTTAAAGAAAGAGGACAAGTTAATGGACCTCACAATGGCAGAGTTTGCTGACTATTACCGCGGGAAGAAGCGTTACACCGAGCCGGAGTGCGCGCTCTGGAGGGACATTCTCTATGGTTCTGATAAACAGGTGTTTTGGTACTGCGACCCATATTTAAGGGCGTGTGTCAACATGGACCAGGGTGGTGCCATTGTAGATTTGCGTCCCTATGCGGCGAAGTTAAAATGGGAAGTCGGCATCGGCACCAAACATGTACAGGATGCCTCCTATCCATTTTTGATTCAGGAGAAATACCGCGCCGGATATTTTACCCACTATGCCGGGGAAGGCACCGTAAGGAGCGCAAAAGTCTGCTATAACGGCGAGGAAGTAGATCTGTGTCTGTGCCGCACCAAGGCTCATTTTTCTGAGGAAAAGGATGCGGAGGGCAAGATCACAAGAATATTGACGCTCGACCCGGTTGAGATCGAGTTTGACGGTCTGACGGTGAAGCTTCAGACAAAAGAATACTTTGAAGAGGGCGGCAGCAATATCCGCATTGAGCGCAAGATCTTAGAGATGAGCGATCCGTCCGCCAAGGTGGAGATCAATGAATATATCGTCGCATGTTACGGCACGACCGAATATCCCGAGGACATGTCAGGCATAACCTTAGAGGCGATAGGGGACGGCAAAAAAGAGAGTATTGTTTATGAATATAAGTGCCGTGAAGCCGCCGTTGCGGGGGCAAAAGAGGTTAGCGCCGTAATTCCCGCCATTGAAACAAAAGTATCTCTGACTGCGAAAGATACTGCTGCGGAGGGTTATATCCGAGAGGGCTATGCGTTCTCCCCTATGTTTACGCTGGGTTACAAAAAAACAATGGCTGATAAGGAGGTATTTACCACATGGCTCAATCTGGAAAAGGCAAATTAAACTACAGATGTCCGTCCTGCTTTATGCGCGACCTTGATATTGATATGTTTTACGACAAAGAGAAAAAAGAGTATTATTGTCTGCGCTGTCAGTACAGCGGAACGGAAGAGGATGTTTTAGAAAAAAATGAGATGATACGTTTCCGTTATCGCGATATGATGAAGCGCTTTGACAAATTTGACTTCGACTAAACGGATAGGGGCTGTCATATGGGACTTCCCGCAGGGAAACTTCCACCTGGCAGCCTTGTTGTATTACTTCCATAGATGATGAAAGCGGGATTACAATTGAAACAGAGAATAGGATAAAAAATAGGAAAGGTATAAAGCGGATAGATAATATGTCATTTGATTATAAAAAACTGGCCGATGTCCATTATTTTAAAGAAAACCGAATGGCGGCGCATGCGGATTTTGTGTGCTACCGCAACTGGGACGAGGCAGCCGCGCGGTATGCGGATTTGCCGGATGTGTTGGGGAAAAACAGCAGTTTCCGTATGTTTCTGGACGGGGATTTTTACTTCCACTATGCGAAGAATGAGGCGCAGACGATTCCGGGATTTGAGGCGGACGATTTTGATTGCAGAAGCTGGGATACGATAAAAGTTCCGGCCCACATCCAGATGGAAGGGTATGATATCCCCCAGTATGCCAATGTGCAGTATCCGTGGGACGGTCATGAGGAGATCTGGACGACACAGATGCCCACCGCGTTTAATCCGACGGCCTGCTATGTCAAATATTTTACCATACCGCGCGATTGGGAGGGACAGCCGGTCTTTATCTCCTTTCAGGGAGCGGAGAGCGCGCTGGCTGTCTGGTTGAACGGGCATTATATTGGATTTAGCCAGGACAGTTTTTCTCCGGCCGAGTTTGACCTGACGCCGTATCTTTGCGCGGGGGAAAATAAGCTGGCGGTCAAAGTCTTTAAATGGACGGTTGGGAGTTGGTGCGAAGATCAGGATTTCTTCCGCTTTTCCGGCCTTTACCGCAGCGTGTATCTTTACACCGTGCCGAATCTGCATGTGGAGGATTTGCGGCTTTGCCCGCAGGTGGAAGAAGATTTGATGACAGCGTCGCTTGCTGTCGGTTATACTGTGATGGAGAATGGAAAGGGCGTCGGCGCGGTGACGGATGGAACCGTGGAGCACGGCGCGCAGGCAGCCGGAAATCTGTCGATGGAGCTTGTGGAGCTGGGGCGGCTCGACGAAGAGGGGAGCCGATACGCGGGCGCTAAGGCAAAGGTAATTTGGAAGAGCGTGGTGCCTGCGAGTGAGACAAGCGTTTCGGTATCTGTTGAGAGGCCGTTGCTATGGAGCGCGGAGGAGCCGCATCTCTACGAGCTGCGCGTGGAAGTCAAGGATGAGTCGGGAACGCTCTTAGAAGTCTTTTCCCAGCGCTTTGGCTTCCGCCGCTTCGAGATGAAAGACGGCATTATGCAGTTAAACGGCCGGCGGATTGTGTTTAAGGGCGTCAACCGCCATGAGTTTAGCGCGGAGCATGGGCGCGTCGTAAGCCTTGCGGAGACGCTTTTGGATGTGGAGACTATGAAGCGCAACAATATCAACGCCGTCCGCACCAGCCACTATCCTAACAGCTCCGGTATCTACGAACTCTGCGACCGCTATGGGCTTTATATGATCGCCGAGAATAACTTAGAGTCACACGGCTGCTGGGATGCCGGTATTTTCCGCAAAAATGCGCCTGCCGATATGGTGGTTCCCGGTGACAATGAAAACTGGACCGACCGGATGTTGGACCGTGTCAACAGTTGTTACCAGAGAGACAAGAATCACCCGGCAATCCTAATGTGGTCCTGCGGCAACGAAGCCTACGGCGGCAAAGTCATTTATCAGATGGCAGAGAAGTTCCGCGCGCTCGATAAGAGCCGGCTCGTGCACTATGAAGGCGTGTATAATGACCGCCGCTACAATGATTCCAGCGATATGGAGAGCCAGATGTATCCAAGCGTTGAGCGCATCAAAGAGTTTCTCGCACACGACAAAGCGAAGCCATTTATCTGCTGTGAGTACGCTCATGCGATGGGCAATTCCTTAGGCGCCCTGCACAAATATACCGATCTGACGGATTGCGAACCGCGCTACCAGGGCGGCTTTATCTGGGATTATATCGATCAATCCATTTTAAAGAAAAATCGCTATGGGGAGGAATTTCAAGCTTACGGCGGAGATTTTCTGGAACGCCCGGCGGATTATAATTTCAGCGGCAACGGCATCTGTTATGCAGACGGCAGAAAACCGTCGCCCAAGATGCAGGAAGTAAAGTTTGATTATCAAAACATCAGCATTTTATTTGCGGAAAAACAGTTCACCGTGATTAACAAAAATCTGTTTGTCAATACGGATGGTTATGATTGTTATGTATTGTTGCAAAAAGACGGTATTTTTGTCGAACGCGTGAAAGTCGATGCCGCAGTGCAGCCGCTGGAGCGGCAGACGTTTGAGATTCCGGAGGAGATTCAGGACAGATTGGATACCAATCAAGCCTTGCCGCCGGAGATTCAGGCGGAGTATGCGCTGACCGTCTCTTTTGTGTTAAAGCGTGATATGCTTTGGGCCGCGGCGGGTCATGAGGTGGCGTTTGGACAAAAGATTTATAAGAGAGATCAAGGGCCTGTCCGCAGCGTTCCGGGCAAAAGGCTTTGCGTGATACACGGCAAATGGAATCTCGGTGTAAAGGGCGACGGCTTTCATGTAATGTTTTCCTACAACAGCGGCGGTCTTGTCTCCTACCGCTGGATGGGCAGGGAGATGATCGAAAAGATGCCGATGCCGAATTTCTGGCGCGCGCCGATTGACAACGACGCGGGTTCAAGACTGCCGTCAAAGATGGCTCAGTGGAAGATTGCCAGCATGTATATCGGGTTTGGCAGCACAGGGTTATTTGAGTACCAGCCGCCGCAGGTGGAGGAAAACGGGGAGACGGTGTCAATCACGTACACCTATTATATGCCGACGACGCCGGCGGCTCAATGTACGGTTAAATATACGGTATGGCCGGACGGAACCGTGGAGACGGCCATGCACTACGACCCTCTGCCCCAGTTGGGCGATATGCCTGAGTTTGGCATGATGTTTCAGTTGAATGCGGATTATGACAGACTAGAATGGTACGGACTGGGACCGGAGGAGACGTATGCCGACCGGCAAAAAGGAGCGAAGCTCGGCATTTACCGAAACAGGGTGGCCGATAATCTGGCACAGTATCTTGTCCCGCAGGAGTGCGGAAACAAAGTAGGCGTGCGCTATGCAAAGCTGACCAACGCCAGGGGCGAGGGCATCTTATTTGAGGGCGATGAAATGTCGTTTTCCGCGCTGCCCTACACGCCGCACGAGCTGGAAAATGCCATGCATGCTTACGAACTGCCGCCTGTCCACCACACGGTGGTGCGCACGGCGCTCGCGCAGCTCGGCGTGGGCGGCGACGATAGCTGGGGCGCGCCGGTGCACCCGGAGTATCATATTGATGTGACAAAGCCGCTAGACTTTACTTTCCGGTTTCGCGGAATATAAAATCACACCGGAAATCAGATGCAAAATTAAAAAACCAGCATCTGGAAAAGAAAGAGCCCAGAACAATTACGGGACGAAGAGGCCGGAATTGTTCTGTTGAAAAGGGCGCAAGAAGTCCAGATGCGGAACTCAAAAACCAGCATCTGGAGGGAAAGAGCCCAGAACAATTACGGGACGAAGAGGCCGGAATTGTTCTGCTGAAAAGGGCTCGTGAAGTCCAGATGCGGAACTCAAAAACCAGCATCTGGAGGGAAAGAGCCCAGAACAATTACGGGACGAAGAGGCCGGAATTGTTCTGTTGAAAAGGGCTCGTGAAGTCCAGATGCGGAACTCAAATATAGGAGGCCATATGCTGCAATTTGTGAAAGGGATGGATTTGTCCACACTGCAGGAACTTGAGCGGTGCGGTGCAAAGTATTATGACAACGGGCAAGAGACCGATATCCTGGAGATTATGAGACGGTATGATGTCGACACCGTGCGTCTGCGTGTTTGGAATAATCCGTGGTCGGAGTCGGGACAATCTTACGGCGCGGGAGAAAATGACGTAAAAACGACGCTGGCGATCGCCAAAAAGGTGACGGAGGCAGGATTTGGCGTTCTGCTTAATTATCACTACAGTGATTTTTGGGCGGACCCAGGCAAACAGATTAAGCCTAAGGCATGGAAAAATTATGGAGTGGAGGAGCTTAAGCGGGCGGTTTACGATTTTACATTGGAGACGACGAATCTGTTTTTGGATGAGCATGTCAATATTACAATGATTCAGGTGGGAAATGAGCTCTCGAACGGTCTGCTCTGGCCCGAAGGGCAGTATCCGAATTATGACAATATTGCCGCCTTTGTCAGCGCGGGTATCCGGGCCGTGCGGGCGGCGCAGGAAGCGCACGGGATGAAAAAAATTCCGATTATGATTCATCTCGATAACGGCGGCAAAAATGAGCTGTACCGCGACTGGTTTGACCATTATATTGAGCGCGGGGAGGACTTTGATATCATCGGACTTTCCTATTATCCGTTTTGGCATGGCACGTTACAGATGCTGGAGGATAATATGAACGATATCGCAGAGCGCTATGGCAAAGAGCTGATTGTAGCCGAGGTATCGATGGGTTACACCATGGAAGATTACAAATCTTATGAAAAATTGGACGATAAAGAGCGCAAAGGCTATGCGACTAGGCGGGAGCTGATTGAAAAGATCGAGTACCCCATGACAAAACAGGGACAGCTCGATTTTACGAAAGATTTTTTGCATCGCATTACCCATATCAAAGGCAATGCCGGGAGAGGATTTTTCTGGTGGGAACCTGCGTGGATTCCGGTTGCGGGTTCCGGCTGGGCAACTAGGGAGTCTTTAGCGTATATGGGAGATCCGGGCCCATGCGGCAATGAGTGGGCCAATCAGGCGCTGTTTGATTACGAGGGGAATGTCAATCCGGCTTTCGCCTACATCCGCGATTTTCAGCCTTGACATATAAAACAGAATCTGTTTTTAATGGGAAGTGGTAAAGCGATACGAAATGGTTACCCATATTTATGATAAATGAGGAGGGGCTTATGGTTTGGGAAAAGGTACTGGAAAAGTTTAAAGAAATATTTGGCAGTGAGGGAGAAATCGGCGTCTACTTTGCGCCGGGCCGCGTCAATATGATCGGTGAGCACACCGATTACAACGGCGGC
Source organism: uncultured Roseburia sp. (assembly GCA_910584215.1). Lineage (GTDB taxonomy): Bacteria > Bacillota > Clostridia > Lachnospirales > Lachnospiraceae > Roseburia. The sequence continues at coordinate 13,113 of CAJTYI010000082.1, forward strand.
CACGTTTTTCCGTGTGCGCTCACGATCGGGACATACGGCGTAGCGCGCAGGCGCGACGATCAAAAACTGCGGTTTTACTCGATGAATTTTGACCACCTTGGCGTGATCGAATCGTCTGTTGAGCATTTGACGCCGGAAAAAGAGGCCGACTGGACCAATTATCCAAAGGGTGTGATCTGGGCGTTCGGAGAGAAAGGTATGAAAGTGGAACAGGGTATGGACTTGGTGCTGTTTGGCAATATTCCCAACGGTTCCGGGCTCTCCTCGTCGGCTTCCGTGGAAGTTCTCACCGGCTTTATCCTGCGCGATATGTTCGGGTTTGACGTGACGAACCAGGATTTGGCGCTGATCGGCCAATATTCGGAAAACAATTTTAACGGCGTCAACTGTGGCATTATGGACCAGTTTGCGATTGCCATGGGCAAACAGGGGCATGCGATCTTTCTCGACACGGCGACGCTGAAATACGAATATGCGCCGATCAAATTGGAAAACGCCAAAATCGTAATCTCCTGCAGCAATAAAAAGCGCGGCCTGGGAGATTCTAAATATAACGAGCGGCGCGCGGAGTGCGAGCGGGCGCTGGCCATGCTGCAAGAGACCGTCAACATAAATTCACTCGGAGCATTGACCTGGGATGAGTTTGAGCAATATAAAGATGTTATCCAGGATGATATCTGCAGAAAACGCGCCAAACATGCGGTCTATGAGAACCAGCGCACCATCCAGGCGGTAGAAGATTTAAAAAATAACAATCTGGCAGACTTTGGACAGTTGATGAATGAGTCCCATGTTTCATTGCGTGACGACTATGAGGTCACCGGCATCGAGCTTGACACGTTGGTGGAGGAAGCCTGGAAAATCGACGGCGTCATCGGCTCGCGCATGACGGGCGCAGGGTTTGGAGGCTGTACGGTGAGTATTGTAAAAAATGAGGCGGTTGATCAATTCATCGAAAAAGTGGGAAGTGCGTATAAAGATAAGATTGGATATGCGGCAGACTTTTATGTGGTGGAGATCGGAGATGGACCCGTAAGGCTGGCGTAAAACTGACCCGTAAAGCGAATGTACAAATAGTATAGGTTATTAGCCATTGTTTTGTCTGAATAAGTATACCTATGTGCTGCATATTTATTCTATCGTAAACTTATAAAAACTTTTTCTTTTTCACAAGGTAAATGCGGCAATCCGTCGTCAGTTGGCGATATGAGGACGCCGCAGGCCGGATGCCCAAGAACGAGAGCTTCGTGGACACCCCCGACGGCGTG
>CAJTYI010000083.1:0-10623 GCA_910584215.1 uncultured Roseburia sp.
GATGCATCTGATTACGGCACATATATCTGCCGCATCACGGTCAATGAAGTGGCTTATGATCTTGTCGCACAAATCATGGACAGCGATGCGGGCGTGCTCACGGTCAAGGCGGCGGGCAGTGCGACCGAGCGCAGAAATATTGCCTGTGCGGTGGGAGAGACGGCAGAGATTGGCGTTGTCGCATACTGCGCTTCCCACCCATTACGATATCAATGGCAGAGATGTGTTTCCTCCGCCGGCGACTATGAGCAGATCGAGGGCGCGGATGAAGCCGTCTATTGTTTCCCGATAGAGACGCAGGATGCATACGGCGCGTACCGTTGCGAGGTGTACTGTGAAAAAGATGACACGATGCTCTATGCATACTACAATCTCATAGAGTCGGATGGCCGGGATGACCCGTCGGATACGGAGAAGCCAGGTGATACGCAAAAGCCGGGTGATACGCAAAAGCCGGGTGATACGCAAAAGCCAGGTGATACGCAAAAGCCGTCGGACACCCAAAAGCCAGGTGATACGCAAAAGCCGTCAGACACCCAGAAGCCGGGTAATACGGAGAAGCCGTCAGATACGCAGCAGCCGGGTAATACAGAACACCCAGGCGCATCAGATACAGAAAAACCATCGGATACGCAGCAGCCGGGAGGGCCGCAACAGCCGACCGACACACAACGGCCCACCGATGTGACAGATACACAATCCCCGTCTGACAGTCAGAGACCGGGAGCCGTGGAGGGTCCATCCGATTCGGCAAATTCCGAACAGCCGCCCGCGTCCGACAGTCAGACCCCGCCTGAAACTTCTCTGATACTGGCAACGGCCATTTATCTTCTGCCGAATAAGAGCCTGGTTAAAGGGACCTCGTGCCAATTGTCCGCGACATTAACGCCGTCCAATGCGACTGACCGGGTGAGCTATATATCAGGCGACCGCAAAATTGCGCAGGTAGATCAAACGGGCCGTGTAACGGCTGTTGCAGTGGGAACCACCAAGATTACGGCGCAGACGCAGAGCGGTAAAAAGGCCGTATGCACTGTCAAAGTGGTCAAGAAAGCAGCGAAAGCAACGCGGGTTAAACTAAACAAGCGCAAGGCGACATTGACAGCCGGAGGCGTGTTGCAGCTGAAAGCAACGCTCGCGCCTGTCGGCAGTACCGATGAGCTGAAGTGGAGCAGTTCCAACCGCAAAGTCGCATCGGTCGACAGCAATGGCGTTGTGATCGCCAAGAAAGCCGGCAAGGCGAAGATTAAAGTGAAGGCAAAGAGCGGCAAATCTGCCGTCTGCACGGTGACGGTAAAGCAGCCGGCCAAGTCGGTTCGCATAAATAAGAGCGCTGTGACCGTCAAGGTCGGAAAACATGTGCAATTGAAAGCAGTGATGAAGCCGGCCAAGTCGTCTGAACGCCTCAAGTGGAGTTCGTCAGATAAAAAGATTGCGAGAGTAGATAACAAGGGTAGAGTGACAGGCGTGAAGAAAGGGAAAGCCACAGTCACAGTTAAGACCACCAGCGGAAAGACGGCGAAGTGTAAGGTTACGGTAATATAGATAGGGGCAAATAAAAAGAAGCGGTGGTTTTGCACAGTCAAAACCACCGCTTTTGCAGTACTATCATAGAATATTATACCAATTCGAGCACGGCGACGGATGGTTCAAATATAATGCAGTAATGATCAAGCATCGTATAGGTGCCGTATTTACTTTTGTAATAGGATAAGGTGTCATTTAAAAATCCTACGGTTACACCAAGGTATTCCGCTGACTCGACGAGGCTTTGACAGTTATGCCTATAAGCCTCCACGATCCCTGTGAGGCCTACCAGCCTGTTGTAGGCGAGAATCCTCCCGCGCCTCTCGAGCTTACGGTCGACCGTGTTTGCCTGGTCGAGAATCGTTCCAACGGCAGTATAATAATGACCGAGTTCTTCGGCGAGGACACACTTTTTCTGTGTCTCTGTCATATCTTGCTTGATGGCTATTTTATTGCCTTTGATGCGCCCTTTGTGTGCCCTCAAGGGCTTTTCTTTGGTGATAAGATTGTTCCCGTCGGCTTCCATTAATAATTCGTTGTAAGTAATCAATCAATCGCTCCTCTCCCCATTGTTTTATATAGTATAACAGATTATGTGTCCAATAAAACGGACTAAAAATTTTCGTCATCCATAATGTCTTCGTCGAATTGACGGTCTTCCTCCGAGGCGCCGATGATGGCGTGGGCCGCATTGACATAGGAGGTGTCTTCTTTCACATACTGTAAAAGGCCGGTAAGCTCTCCCACACGCTTGGTGGCCTCATGTTTGCCCATATCGTTTAACATTTCGTAATATTCCATAATTAAAAGGGAGTCGTTTGCGGATTTGTCCGATTCCTCCTCCCAACCCATCAGGTACTTCTCAGTTGTTTGCAGGTACTTGGCGATGCGCGAAACGAAATTGGCGGGAAATTTTTCGATAGAGCCGTTTTCGTACCGAAATATTGTAGATCGGGAAACACCCAGATGTTCTGCGAGCATATCGGCACTGATGCCCAGTTGCTTTCTTCTTTCCTGAATTCTTTTACCGGTGACAGACATATTTAGCGCTCCTTCCAAAGAATTATTCCTGGACTATGCACGCGTTTGACGGCGCAGGGTGGGAAACAATTCTGATTGGCATATTAATTAGTTCAGGTTATCACAAAGACAAAATAGATTTTTGTTTTCTCTACTATAGCATAGTTGATGCAAAAATGCAACATTGTTTCGCAAAAATGCGATTTTTGTGTTGACATGTGAAATGATATGCGGTAATATAGACTTACAAAGTCGCAATAATGCTACAAACAAGGCGCAAAAATGCGAATGCTATCTCTGGAAGTCACTGGTCTAGACGCTAAAGCAGTACGGTTTCCATCTTAGAAGAAAGGCAAAAAAGCATTGTAGTATCTTTCTTAAAAAGAAGAGTACAAAAATTATTGGGCGTTACTTCTTGGAAGAAAGTATAAAGGAATCATCAATCGGGAGAAGGGCAGGTTTTGCTATGAATCAGAAAAGAAATTGTATCTACATACCGACGATTGACGCCAAAGATATCTATCTGGCTAACTGTTTAAAAGAACAGGCGAACAACAGGATGGGTTTTCAATTGCTCACAAAATCCGGCAGCGTCAGCTACAGGCGTTTTATCAGTACGCTTGATTTTAGTCTCGACAGTGAAAAAATAAGGGAGATCGCCGCCACGGTGTACGACAAAAAAGATGACTTTTCATTTTATGACGACGGCAAAGAGTATAGCGATAAGGTTATCAATGTCACCTTTCAGTACAGCAGCAGGACATTTAATAAAATGGAGAAAAATACTTATGTCAGGGAGGGCTATCTGCCCAATGATCTGGTATTTGAGGATAATATCTCCGTTGACGGCAATACGATCGTGGGTATTATCGTTTCGACTCCCACAAAGCACCGTACAGAGAGGCCGCTGCCGGACGGGTTTGATTTTGGGAAAGATGAAAATGGCGATGATGTTTATACGGTCGGCACACTCGACATCACCCGTTCCCGCAAAGACCTGCGCGATGATCTGTACGAGAACGGTTTCAAGTGTAATGGCTGTCATTATGTGAGGTTAAAGCGAACTGCAGGCTCTGCACGTGTGGGGAAGTGCCTGTTCGTGGAGGAGCGCATCTATCCGAAGCTGCATGAGTGGGAGCTGTGCGGTCTTCCGATCGAGGAGGGGGACAACGTGGATCTGGCTGCGCTTGAATCGTATCTCTCCCTGTCGGCGAGCAGTGCCATCGACATACTGCACGTTGATCCGAAGAGCATATTGATTATACCTGACTGTGAGAGCAGATTTTACGAGGATTCTGTCATCGTTGAGATGGACGATGATAAAAGGATTGCCGCCAGGGAAGGGCAGGCCGAGATCACCAATTCACTGTTTGACGGCCAGTCACTGATTGATCAAAGCGCCATGGGCAATTATGCGCACTGTGGCATGGTGCTGCTGCGCAACCGCTTTTTTAAATCATGTTGTTTTAACACCAATCTTGGGCAGTGGTTCCGGGATCATAATATCACGGAGTTATCTCAGCTCCATTGCGATGCGGTGACGCTTGCCGAAAAAATAGAGGATATTAAGCTTGTCACTACGCCGAGCAGTATTAAATATATGAAGTTTGCCTCACCGCAGCAGTGGCTTCATCATATTGATGCCGCGTTTAGTATTGTCAAATGCGATAAAAAGACACATTTCTTTGACGGCAGGATGGTACAGGCTCACTATCAGCTGCTCAATACCTTGCAGCTTTCACCGGAGGAAGTCAGCCGCCTGCTTAAGCCGTCGCTGCGCTATGTGAATTTGTTGAACACCGACTTGGACGTGCTCAAATATCATGTCAGGTGCAACGGATTTGATTCGCCGGACGAGATTTCCAATGTGTTTATGAATAAGGCGGATATTATTTATACCATGATGAATGTATCAGATCTGTTTTACAAGACCAAGTATTTTTATGATTTTAAAAAGGAGACATGCAAAGCATATCTGAATAATCTCAAAAAAGGACATATTTTGATAAACGGCAATTATTCCGTATTGTTTGGCAATCCTTATGAGATGCTCTTACACACAATCGGACAGTTCGACAGTACTATGGGACAAACTTCACTCCCGCCTGGACATATCCATACGCACAGATATCCTTATGGGAAGAAATTGCTGGGATGTCGCAGCCCGCATATCTCGACGTCCAATGTGCTGATTTCCACCAATATGGAACATGCCTTAATCGACCGTTATTTCAATTTGACGGAGGAAATCGTTTGTCTCAATGCGGTCAATGAAAATATTCTCGAGCGGCTCAGCGGTGCCGACTATGATTCTGACCAGATGATTTTGACAGACAATGAGATATTAGTCGACGCAGCCCTGAAAAATTATATGCTTTTTAAGGTGCCGGCTAATCGGGTAACGGCGAGAAAGTCGCAAAGGTCCTATACAAATGCGGACAAATCTGATCTGGATTATCACACGAGTGAGAACAAGATAGGAGAGATTGTCAATCTTTCGCAGGAGCTAAACACGCTGATGTGGGACCGAATTAATAAATCCGGCGCAGATAAGAGCATTTGCTATGAGACAATCCGAGAGATCTATCACGATATCTGTATCCTCAATGTCTTAAGCTGTATCGAGATTGACAAGGCGAAGAAAGAGTTTGATATTTCATCAGGCAGGGAGCTTAGGGAGATCAAGGAGAGATGGGTGAGACGCACTGAGGATGATAAGGTAATGAAACCGGCGTTTCTTGGCTATATTGCACAGACGAAAGGATATCAAAACACCGAGAAAAAACAGTATGATTACCATCAGACAACCATGGATTACCTGCTGAAAGAAATCAGGCAGTACCGTTCCCAAAAGACAAAGGCCAATGGATTTGTTCCACTCTCGGAATGTTTCCGGTTTCCTGACTTCCGCGTCAACTCGGTCAATAAAAAGCAGCTCTACAAAATCATTGACATGTGCGAGGCGACGGTAGCAGCGATCAATGCCGTGTGGGCTGCCGAGTATTATACGTTGGAGGAAAGGTATCTGCTTGCGCAGCAGTACCGCGACAATCTGGCAGAGGAAATCGAAAAAATGAAAATAAACAAGCACACGTTGTTTGTCCTGCTGACCTATACCGACAAGAAAAAGTATACACATATTGCAAAATTGCTGTTTTTTGTGCTTTTTCACTATAAGAACGAAATGCTTATTGAGATTATGTCTCGTTTAAATGAGACAAACTCGTACATCAAGGAAGAAAAGGAGGGTGAATTAGATTTGTATGGAATAAAATTTACGCGCTGTACGAAGCAGGGGCTTCACTGTATAGGACCTGGGAAAGCGATGTGACTCGGGAGAATGAGAGAGGGGGAAAATTGATTGAATAAAAGAGAATTTGTCAGGGAGATTGCAAAAAGAAGCGGAGTCAGTGAATATGCGGTCAGTGAAATCTATAACGTATCCAGTGAATTGATTGCCGAAGCGCTGATACAAGAAGATCAAGTGGAATTGCCGAAACTCGGGGTGTTTGCACTTCACACGAAAATGGCAAAAAACCTTTTTGGAGGGCAAAAAGATAAAACAGGTCTGTGTATCTATCCGTCGTTTAGAATCTGTGACAGGTTAAAAGGACGCATCAAGGATGGGTGCAGGTATCAAAAATCATTTATTTGAGGGAAGGAGGAAAGTGAATGAAACTGAGTTATTTTGAATTGTTATCATCGGAGCCCGTACAAATCCCACAAATTGGGGGAATTGTCTGTCCGACCCTGCGGCAGATCGCTTCGGTCGGCTACCATACGTATCAATATTATCTGGCGATGTTGTCGATGGACACGAAAGCCTGTCTGGAGATGCTTGGAAAAGCGGAGTTATGGGATGCGCTGCCGGAGGAAGAGAAATCGCATATCAATATTTTTGACCTGTTCCTCTTAGAGGAAAACGCGATCTTGCTGTTACAGGATATTTTAAACTTTTTTATCCGGGAGAGGGTTGAATATTCCAGTCAGCAAAAAGGATTTGTCGTGATGGATGAGGGCGAACCGATCGGGTTGATAACCGGTACAGTCTATCCGCAGGTGTGCGAGCTGATCTGTCAGCGGTGCGGGATCAACGGCAGGACGGAGGAGGATTTGTCCAAGGCGAAGGATAAAAAGACACTGGAGATCATCAAGAAACTCCAGAAAGGGCGGGCGGAGAGAGCCAGACACGCAAAACCGGATGCGAATATGGAGCTCGGCAATATCATATCTGCCGTGGCAAACAAGAGCTATGCCCTCAATATGATAAATATTTGGGATTTGACGGTTTTTCAGGTATGGGACTGCTTTTATCGGCTGTCCAATAATACAATCTATGATATTCAATCTATGAGCGTCGCGGCGTGGGGCAATAAAGACCATTACTTTGACGCGGCCGCGTGGTATAAAATGCGGGAACAGTTGTGAATGGAGCACAAATTTTAGAAGCGCAAAAAAAGCGCAAGAAAGGAGAAAAAATGTGAAAAATAAATTTTTCACATGCAAAATTTGTGCCAAGCACAAATTTTAGATGCGCAGAAAAAAGCGCAAGAAGGAGGAAAAAATGCCAAGAATGATTTATAACAACAATTTAGAGATGGAACCGCCCACGATCCTGTTGAAGCGGAAAGACTTTACTACACTCGGGGCGCTTTCGGCCACGGCCATCCGCTATCGGGACACCTTTAACTCCTGCCGGGAGCTGACGTTTCAGGTACAACGGCCTGCGGAGGAGGCGTTAGACCACCTGTGGGAAGAAGTCAACGATTACAATATTATCTACCTGCCAGAATATGGAGAATACTTTGACATGCATGTTACCTTAAACGAGCAGGCCGGAATTTATAAGACGGTGACGTGCCGTTCACTCGCAGAGTCAGAGCTGATGCAGGTCAAACTGTATGACCTGGAAGTCAATCTGGAGACGGATCGCATGCGGGAGGATTATGACCCTGCTTACCCTGCGCTGCTCTACCGTGACCTGTCTGGCTATGAAAAGGGAAGTAAGGAATACAACCTATGGAAGAGGCGCTCCCTCCTGCACCGCGTATTAGACAAGGCGCCCAATTACGAGATCGGCGAGGTCGATGAAAGCTTAAAAGATTTGAAGTCCTGGTACGAATTTAACATTTCTAACACGGATATCTACAGTGCGCTGACTGGCGAGATCGCGGAGGCCTACCAGTGTCTGTTTCAGTTTGAAATCACAAAGGACGGCAGAAGGCTTGTACATGTCCATGACCTCTGCAATACCTGTCCCTGCGAGTACCGCGGAGATTTTCATGATGTCTGTCCGGAATGCGGGGGCAGGGACTTTTCCGGCGCGTACGGCAGGGACACCACAATCCTGGTGTCAAAGGATAACCTTGCGGCATCTGCCTCCATAGAGAGCAATAAGGATAAGCTGAAAAATTGTTTTCGGGTATCCGGTGGAGACGATATTATGACAGCGGCTGTCGCGGGATGCAACCCGAACGGCAGCAATTATTTCTGGGATTTTTCCCAGGAGATGTTAGAGACAATGCCAAAAAAATTAAGGGATAAGCTCGAGGATTATAACAGGGAATACCAGGAATACCGGTGCGAGGAGCCGTTCGCCTTTGATGCGCAGCATGTCAGGGAGTACAATGAGGCGGTCAGTTATGTCAATGAAAAGTCGGACAAAAGTGTGATGAACGGAAGCGGGAGCATGGCAGACCAAATGTACGGCAGCAGGAAAGCAGGGTTTCGCGGGCTTCCGGAAGCTGCGCCGCAGGCCAAGGGTTATGACAGTCTGATTACGTTGCTCTATGACGCCGAGGACTTAAGGCTCTATTTGAATCACGGTATGATGCCAGTGCCAAGTCTTAAGAGCCAGACTATAGAAGAGGCCGTGTCTGTCCTGACGGTGGCAGGTTTATCCCCTGTGGCTGTCCATAACCACGTTTCGGCTTCTTCTAGCGTAGTCAGCAACGCGGTGATTGGCAGGGCAAAGACTTATGTCAACACAGCTCTGTATCGCATTACGGCAGAAAAAGCGGAGGGCGTGGAACTTTACACGCCGCCGTCTAGCATGGAGGATACTGGTATTTGGCGTGGGTATATCACTTTAAAAAGTATTGCAGACAAAACAAATACCAAGAAAACACAACTCCTCAATATCCGGGTAAACGGGGACTACGAGTCTTACCTGAAGCAGGAGTTGGAGCGGAAGTTGGCCGGTGTGGACAATTCCATAAAAGACATCGTCTGCATTGGGATGCCGGAGGGGATATTGTGCAACGGGGATTATGACCCGCAGGCAGACTGGGAATTTAACGAGGCCATCACGCATTACAGCATCCAGTACCTAGAACACGCAAGGACAGCGTACGCTGACTGCATTGCCGTTATCACCGCTTCCGAAAATGAGGAGTTAAAGATAAAAATGAAAACCGCCTATGACGGCCGGGTGCGAAAACTGGACGACCAGATAAAAAAATTGGAAGGAATGCTTGCGGCCGTGGATGCCATACGGGGGGAGATCGAAGCCATACAGGAGCAGGCGCGGGAACGATTTGACTTTGAGTCCTGGCTGGACGACAGGGCGCTGTGGAGCACCTTTTGCTCCTACCGCAGAGAGGACAGCTATAAAAACGACAATTACATATCCGATGGCCTCGACAACGCCAGTCTGATACGGCGCGCAAACGAGTTAATCGGGGCAGCGCGAAAAGAGCTGAAAAAAGCATCCAGTATGCAGTACAGTGTCAGCGCATCCTTAAACAACCTGCTGGCGATGAGGGAGTTTCGACCGATTGTGGATGACTTCGCGTGCGGCAACTGGATTCATATGATGGTGGACGACAAGGTATACCATTTGAGGCTCCTGTCGTATGAAATAGATTTTGACAACCCCTCCGACCTGTCCGTGGAGTTCTCGACTGTGGAGAAAATTTGGTCTGGCATTTCAGACATAAAGAGCATTTTATCATCTGCTTCCCATGTGGCGGGTTCGTACTCTGCGACCCTGTCCCGCGTCAATAACGCAGCTAAGGCGGCAAAATATGTCGAGAACTGGGTAGAAAAGGGACTGGATGCGACGGCGACAAAGATTGTCAACAATGCCCAAAATCAGGAGATCGTAATTGACCAGACCGGCATTTTGTGCAGGCGGTATGAAGATTTAGAAGAGGACTATAACCCTTGTCAGGCAAAAATTATCAACAATGGGATTTATACGACAAAAAATAACTGGAAAGATGTGAGTACGGGGCTTGGGAAAATTTGTTACATAGACCCGGAAACAAATAAAGAGGTCGAAGATTACGGCCTGATTGCCAAAACTGTCGTCGGAAAGCTTTTTATCGGGGAAGAGCTCAAAATCTATGGTAAGGACAATGCGATTATCCTGGATGAAAATGGTATCACTCTGGACGGGGGGAAAATCACTTGGAAGAAAGGCGTACCAAAGGATGTTGTTATAGGGTTGGAACACGAACTGTCGGATATTAAAGAGGGTAACAATAACACAAGGCGGGATATTACGAATTTCCGGTCAAATGTCAATAAGTTGCTAAATGCGTCCATTCCTGTTACTGATATTGGTGCCGATTATGTATTCTCCCCTCATATCGGCGGCGGGCATCTGTACATCAAGGATGCCAGAACGGGAGAGGGGAATACCGGCACAAGCGTGGAAATCAACCCTTCGGGAACGCACTTTCAAGGCCATAATAAAGACTATGTATTCCATATCTCAAAAGAAGGTGGTAATGGCGAAGAAGTAGTGATGGGCGTTACCAATGACGGGGATGGGTATTTCAATGGTGAAATCCGTGCTCAAAGCGGTAAAATAGCCAATTTTGACATCCAAACAAATGCTATATCTACAAACGGAGCAGAATACGGTAAAAGCGGAATCTATTTCGGGCAGGAAGGATTTAGCATTACGGATAAGTTTAAAATTGATAAAGAGGGAAATGGCAATTTTTCAGGAACCATTCACGCGCAAGCAGGGGAGTTTAGCGGTCAAATCAATGCTCAAAGCGGTAAAATAGCCAATTTTGACATCCAAACAAATGCTATATCTACAAACGGAGCAGAATACGGTAAAAG
>CAJTYI010000083.1:10721-13812 GCA_910584215.1 uncultured Roseburia sp.
AGCGGAATCTATTTCGGGCAGGAAGGATTTAGCATTACGGATAAGTTTAAAGTTGATAAAGAAGGGAATGGCATTTTTAAAGGAAAAATCGATGGCGGGGAAATCGAAGGTTCAACAATAAAAGGCGGAAGGATTGATGGAACAAGACTTGTGGGCACCAAAATTGTTGCTGATGAACTTGTTGTAGTAGACAAAGTAAAAATCAAAAACCCGGATGATACCAAGAATGTTACATTATCTGTATGTACCGATGGCAGTACGGATTATTTGAATATTAACAAGGAAGTGCGTGTGGAGAAAAATTTAACAGCGGGTAATATTTATGTAAACGGGAATCTTAGACTCCGGAACAAAAGCGAAGACACTAATAAGTATACGAAACAGCATATAACAGCTTATTTTGCGGATAAAAACACACATGATGTTGTATCGTTAGAAAGTGATTTATTGACTACTACAATCGGCTGGCCTGGATACGAAGACTATAAGACAACATTACAGCTTCGTGGCCAAACTGTCATTGCCCCAAATAACGGCGGAGTAACTGTGGCGTCTGATGAAAGGCTAAAAAATTCATTCCATGCATTGGATGAATTTGATGATGCATATATGGATTTGGCTCCAATGTCGTTTCGCTACAATAACGGCGCCTCTGGCAGGAAACATTTTGGTTTTGGTGCGGGACAGGTAAAGCGGGCACTGGAACAGCACGGGTTTACCACGAAAGATTTCGCAGGTTTTGTGCAGATGAAAGATAATGCGGATTCTGATGATTATTGTGGCCTGGATGATCCGATGGGATTGATCTATACGGAGTTTGTGGCCTGGAATACGCATATGATACAAAAACTATATAAAGAAAATGAACAGTTGAGACAGAGAATTGAGGTAATGGAGCGCAGAACGGGTGGAAACCTAAAGCTTGAATAGCAGGAGGGACAGCATTTGGGCAATGCAGACAAAAGTTTATAAAGAAATATCGAAAAATATATTGAATATTTCCCATAAAGTATTATAATTAAATATAAATTATGAATATTTTATGAACAATTTTTAGTTCATACTGTTTGTGCTATGTTGTGGCAAAGTCTGCAAATGAGAAAACTGGGATTGTTCGGGATGGGAGGAATATTAAAAGGAGTATGTCAAAACAAGAAGTTACATTAAGAAACGAAAACATTGAGAAAAAGCTGGTCAGGTCTTTTTTCAAAGTATCATCCGTTACCGCAATCGCAGCAGTTATCGGTATGTTTGCCATTATTATCATTTGTGGCAGATATTCCTATGCTCTCAAAAATTTTGGGTTTGCACAGGGCGATATCGGCAAGGCTATGTTTGAATTTGCAGATCTTAGATCTTCACTTCGGGCAGCGATCGGATACGATGAAGCGAGCGCGATCACCGCGGTAGTACAGCAGCACGACGAGCTTAAGCGAGATTTTGAGCTGTCTTTTGCGAGAGTGGAAAGTACGATCGTGTCGAAAGAGGGCAGAGCGACGTATGACGCGATTGAGCAGGAATTGGAGAATTACTGGAAACTGGATACACAAATCATGGAGATGGGAGCCACGACCGACAGGGAACTGTGCAAACAGGCGCAGGATATCGCTCTCAATGAGCTGGCGCCTGTGTATGAAAGTATATACGATAAACTGGACCAGCTTTTGGAAGTAAAAGTCGATGAGGGCAATAAGTTGTCGACGTATCTGATCGCGGCCAGTTGGATTTTGGCGGTTGCAATCTTGGTAGCGATTGCCCTTGCAGTCTATACATCGATGCAGATTGGACGTAATACCGCAAAGAAATTGGCCAATCCGCTCAAGGATCTCGGTAAAAGACTGGAGTCTTTTGCCGAGGGAGATCTCACAAGCCCATTTCCAATGGCAGGTACCGGTGATGAGGTCGAAGAGATGGAGCGCCATGCCGTACATATGGCTGATATCCTAAGCTCGATCATCCATGATATGGAAGGCGTCTTAGGTGAGATGGCTGAAGGGGACTACACGGTTAAGTCCAAAATTATGGATCGTTATACAGGCGATTTCAATAAAATGTATCAATCGATGCGCAAGTTAAAACATCAGATGACGGACACGCTTCGCTCGATCGGAGAGGCTTCCGAGCAGGTGCAGGCTGGGTCCGGCCATTTGGCTGAGGCATCGCAGGATCTTGCAGAGGGTGCTACAGAGCAGGCCAATGCTGTGGAAGAGCTTCATGCTACGATTAGCGATATCACCGAGGCCATGGAGCGAAGCGTGGAGAGCGCGAACGAATCCTATAAAAAAGCACAGTGCTATGCGCAGGAGGCGGACAACAGCCGGGAAGAGATGAACAATATGATGGCCGCTATGACGCGTATCAATGAGACATCCGCAAGAATCGGCAATATTATTTCAGAGATTGAGGCTATTGCGGAACAGACGAATCTTTTATCACTCAACGCTTCCATTGAGGCGGCAAGAGCTGGTGAGGCAGGGCGCGGCTTTTCTGTAGTGGCAGACGAAATCAGAGATTTGGCGGACCAGAGCGCGAAAGCCGTAGTGGATACAAGAAAGTTAATCGAAGATTCCATCCGCGAAGTGACACAGGGCAACTCTGCCGCTGAGCAGGTATCAGAGACGATTCGAGGCGTTGTGAGCGGAATCAAAGAGATAGCACAATTTGCCCAGGATTTAAAGGGTATTGTGAGCGACCAGGCGCAAGCCATGCGGCAGGCTGAGATCGGTATCAATCAGATTTCAGGCGTCGTGCAGGATAATGCGGCCACCGCCCAGGAGGCGTCTGCGACAAGCCAGGAGTTATCGGCACAGGCAATGACGATGGACAATCTTGTCGGACAGTTCAAATTAAACAAACAATAATATAATGTTACAAATGAAATAAATATTGATTATAATGGAACATTTGAGCCGGTGAACGTTTGAGCAAACGTCCACTGGCTCTTTTTATGCTCAGGTGTGGTTGTCCAATTTTCGGGGAACAGACAAAAGTTACTTTTTTGATTTTTGTTCCGTTGTTTTTTGTACGGAAGTTCCGTGAGGCGGGGGCGGAACTTCCGGTAAATCGGGGTCATCTCCGATAAGGGAGCCAT
>CAJTYI010000084.1 GCA_910584215.1 uncultured Roseburia sp.
ACTGAAAAGACGCGCAACCCGATGCCCCAAACGGCATGCGAGAACCCCTGACGTTTTTCCGGAGGGTCAAAAGACAAGTAGCACCTGCATTTATGCTGTCTGCCGGACGCCGCATTTACGCTGTGAATATAAAAATATATAACACTACCGATCGAACAGCTATGCATATTTATTCATTTTGAAATGCTAATTAATATAGCTAATAACCTATACATAGTTGGCCGCAACATGCGTAGGGCTGTCTCACCAGTAACAGCCATTGTCCAGCTTTTTTTGAAAACTCTTGCTCGGCGCCTCGGTCTTTGGCGCCCGCACCCAGTAGTCATTATAATATTTGGTGTAGGGCGAATTGTCCCAGCGCGCGCCCCGGATGCCGAACAGTACCTGGAGAGCGCCGCCATACTGTATGGCCTGTCTGCCAGCGCGCTTAAACATGCAGGCCAGATTGAAGCCGAAGGTACTGCAGCTTAACAGCGCGATATCAAAATCAATCTTCATTGCTTCTGTGTATAGATAGTCGAGAGCATCAAAATAAGTGTCGAAATCATCATCCGTACCTGAAAACCAGACGGACTTTAGTGTTAAAAGTTCAAATGACGGCAGCACCTTGTGCCCTTCATAGATTTTGTCCATGCGCGGGTACTGCTGCTTGATGGTTTCCACAAAGGGGCTGATGATCAGAACTTTTTTGCCTTCTAGGGCCATCGTCCAGGGAACGTCATAGAGGAAAGTCTCGATCTGCTCTAAGCGGATTAACGCGGCCTGTCTGCAATAGGTGCGAATCAGGTATTCTTCGATCGGATGGTCTTCAAAATAAGCCATAATATCGACGTCCTGCATATCCTCTTTGGTGAGCATTGTCCAGCGGTCGATTTCCTCGATACTCTCGTGAAACAGGCTGTACATATTGCTCTGATGCAGCCTATTGTGGTGAAACATTTGATACTCGTCGTAGAGCTGCATCAAGGTAAATTCAGCGCTGCCCAGCCGGCAGAGTGCGAAAGGCTTCCCGCTTTTTATTTTCTGTCCGATCAGAGTATTTGCCTCCTCGTCGGAGGGCGGCATTTTGCCAAGAAAAGGCGTGTGCATATAGGCGTACTCTCCTCCGCGCTTCGCGCGCAGCTTGTGGCGCAAATGTTTGAGATAATAGCGCAGATATAAGAACTTTTTTGTCATAGAAATAACCATACCTTTCTCTCAACCTGCAAACTTTGGGCCGCAGGCACAAATTTGCGTGTGAAAAATTTATTTTTCACACGAACCTCCATGTCGCGGCGGTGCCGAGACTCAATATCAGGATGGATGCCGCGCCATACAGGGCGTTTTTTCTGCATTTTTTCCAATCCTTTGTATTTACAGTAAACCAGCGGGAACTATTCCGTACCAATAAATGTCCTGCGGATGATTTGAAATAAGGACAACAGGATAGTTCCGATTTTATGGATGGCAAGCGTAATCCACTTCACAAGCCAAGGTTCTATGTGCCCGATCGTGAGCTTCCGAAGCTCATTTAAGAGGATGGCGGCCGCCATGACGGTCAGCACATAGCCGGCCGCGAATAAGAGCAGGGCGGGGTGAGCGCCATATGCGCCGAGGTCTACAAAGCGGTTTAGTATTGTGCGGATAAAGCGGTCCAGCACATAGATTGCAAGGACGTCGCCTGCAATATGGTTGATGGCGGCGCAATGAAAGTTCATTTGCTGAAACAGAAAGAGTAGCAAAACGGAGGCGAAAATGATAAACAGCGAACAGTCTCTGGAACATGTATTGTAAATCGCCTGACCGCGCACCGTGAGCGTCAAATCCGCCGCAAAGATGAATCCCACGCACAAAAACAGCCCTAAGAGCAGACGGCTGGTTTTATGGGAATTGTTTTCATACAGTGCGAGATAGCGCCCCAGCAGATAAATCATCACAAAATGTACCAGGCCCTTGCCAGCGTCCTGCATAATATCGTATAAGCCAAACGTGGGGACGAGGGAAAAAAGGAACAAGAGCACGAACAACAATTTGCCGAACCATTCTTTTGTCATCTTTTCCACTGCGCGGTTGAGAAAGGGGGCAAGGATACAGAGCGCAAAATAGCAGGTGATAAACCAGTACTGTCTGGTGAGCACCGGGAGGACTGCTTTCATCAATGCCTTGACGGCAAAGCCTTCTGTTGCAAGGGTGCCGGTGACGGAAAAGAAAATGATCATCAAATCCAGCCTTACCAGCTTTTCAACGGAAAAACGTATGCCAAAATAACCGGATATCAGAATAAAGCAGGTGACACCGGTATTAAACAGCGAATTGACAAGTACGTGCGCCGCCGTATTAAAAGTAGAAAGCGGCGTCTGCAGATCTCCGAACACATGCATCATAAGGATGCCGAAGATACAGATCAGGCGGAGCAGTTCGATGGCGGAATTTCGTTCATCGGAAGTGTGTCGTAATTTCATAGGACTCCTTTTTACGACGCGGAATTTCTGTGCTGTCGTATTTTGCGTTTTTGCTGAAACTTGGTATTGCCATGCTTGATATCGGCGAGCACACCGCGCGCTTTTAAATAGTAAGTGTACAATTTTGCACCTGCCGAGTAGCGCTGATGTTCACATATGCCCTGCATAAAGATTTTGGTGATGCTCACAAAGTGAAGGTTTAAAAAGTAAGTTTTCCGGTGCTCCCGGGTGGTGTAGCAGTAAGGTCTGCCGTTTTCCCAATGCAGATTTTTCACGGAGAGACGGCGGATAAACTCGTACTGATTTTCGAGATAACCGCCGGAGGCGCCCACCGCATTGTCAAACACACAATGGTTTTTGTCATCTTTGAGGAGATTAAGATAATCGCCTGCCGGGAGTGTCTGTATCCACAGATGGAGAAGCGCCATCTCACCGACGCCGCCATAAATCTGATATTTGCGGTGCACATCCCATTTTTTCATAAGAAAATCTTTGTGATTTTTGTACATATCAATACAGTAGTCACAGAACTCGCGCAGGCCGTCTCTCGTAAAATAGGAAAAACCGGCGCAGGTTTTCCATTTCAGCCCGTTTCCCTTTGGCAAAAGAGGCATGTCCTGCTCGGCCGGCGTCTCGGCTGCCGCTTTGCAGTGGCGAAACGGTTCGTAGTCGCTGACGTTGAGATAGAGTAAGACATCGCTGTCGAGAATGACGCAGTTGTCAAAGCCGTTGCGGTCCAGATATTCCAATATCAGATAAAAGCGCTTAAAGATGCCCTCCGCCCATGCCTGAGGATAAAACGAGAGATTTTCAAAGACCGCGTGAAATGCGTTCCATTTGTCCGTTATAAAATCATCTGCATTATGCCAGTCGTCGCACCAGGGCTGATTGTACTTGTCACCTAGCAGCACGACTTTCTCGTTATATTTTTTTGCCTGCGCAATGCAGTATTTTAAATACTCCTGATTTTTTTTGCCGCCGGACTGGCCTTTTTCGCCAGTCTCATGGTGTACGATGACCGGGATGATGTTGGAAGTGGAATCTGTCATAAAATAAATCCTCTCTTTTCTTGTTTAACACTCATGAATTCTAGTATTTCCAAACATACTATAATAACAACAAATAAATGAAAACGTTATAAGAAAATGATTTATGACGTTTCCTAAAAAATATTATAGCGTAACGGGGGAAAGTGTCAAGCTCGCCTGCGCCTTAGAGCGGGAAAGATTGACAAAAACTAACATTTTTATTATCATGGAATTTATAGATTCTGCCAGTGATTTCTTGAATCAGATGATAAATATTAGGAAAGGCATTTTAAGATGAAAGATATATTCGTAACGCGCTCCTCCATGCCGGCGTTTGAAGAGTATGTGGAGGAGATCAAAGATATATGGGACAGCCGCTGGCTTACCAATATGGGCAAAAAGCACTGCGAGCTGGAGACAAAGTTGGAGCGCTATCTGAAAGTGGACCATGTGTCGCTGTTTTCTAACGGCCATATGGCGCTTGAACTTTTGATTCAGGCGATGGGCCTTTCCGGGGAGGTAATCACTACGCCGTTTACGTTCGCCTCGACGACACATGCGATCGTCAGAAACGGATTAAAACCGGTGTTCTGCGACATCAATCCTGACACGTATACGATGGATGTGACGAAGATAGAGGCATTGATTACGGAGCATACGAGCGCTATCCTTCCGGTACATGTCTACGGTAATCTCTGTGATGTGGAGGCGATTGCAAAGATCGCCGAACGCCACAAATTAAAAGTAATCTATGATGCGGCGCACACGTTTGGCGTGGAGTATCAGGGGCGCGGTGCCGCATCGTTTGGCGACGCCTCCATGTTCAGTTTCCATGCCACCAAAGTATTTCATACGATAGAGGGCGGAGCGGTGTGCTTTAACGGGGACCCGGGCGGATTGAAAGAAGATCTTTACGGTTTGAAGAATTTTGGCATCCGCGACGAGGTGACAGTGGATGCGGTGGGCGCCAATTCCAAAATGAACGAATTTCAGGCTGCAATGGGGCTTTGCAACCTGCGTCATTTGGATGAGGAGATCGAAAAGCGCGGGCGTGTCGTATCACGCTACAGAGAGCGGCTCTCTGGCGTGCCCGGTTTAAAACTGTCCGCCCCGCAGGATAAAGTAAAGCCCAATCATGCCTATTTTCCGGTATTGTTTGACCCGGCAGAGTTTTATGCCGACCGTGATGCCATCAGTGAGAAATTAAAAAAGGAACATATTTTTACCCGAAAATACTTTTATCCGATCACAAACAGCTTTGCCTGTTACCGCGGCCTCTATCACGCGGAAGATACGCCGGTGGCGCTTGACGTTTCGCACAAAGTGCTGACCTTGCCGCTGTACGCGGATTTGCCGTTGGAGGACGTGGACAGAATCTGTGATTTGATCTTGGAGCCGTCATGAGAAATTGCTTTGCAGTTTTTCCAGCGTTTTTTGAACGTAACATGTAAGGGATAGGTGATAGATTGCAGAGCCGAATCTGATATTTGGCTCGCGTGCCTGCGCAAAAATGCTTTGGCATGGAGGATTCGTATGATAGTAGTAAAGATTGGCGACGGCATGGGAAACCAGCTATTTAACTATGCCTGTGGATATGCAGCGGCCCGGCGCGGGGGAGAAAAGCTGATGCTCGACACTTCCGAGTGTGACAATTCCACACTGCGTGATTTTGAGCTGGACAAGTTTCATCTCCGCTATGACGGGAGGGAGTCATTTCCCAACCGCACGGTCTGGCAGAAAATCTATAAGAGACTGCGTCGCAACCTCAAATACCGTGTGGTGAAAGAGCGTGATATCCATGCGGTGGATGCGCGTGTTTTTGCGCCGCACCGCGGCGTGCGCAGCAGATATCTGCACGGCTACTGGCAGTTTTTGGAATATTTTGAGGATTATCTTGGCGAGATCACCGCCATGATGACGCCTGCTTACCCGCAGAGTGAGCAGGTGAGAAAGCTGATCGACGAATGGAAAACAAAACCCACCTGCGCAGTCCATGTGCGGGGCGGCGATATTGTGGGGCCGGGCAGAGCTTTTTTTGAGAAAGCGATCGCGCGCATGCAGCAGTTAAAGCCGGGTCTTACTTATCTGATCTTTACAAACGATATGCCAAAGGCGAAAGAGGCGCTGACAGCGATTTCAGGCGGTGAGGATTTTATATATGCGGCCGATAGGGGAGACTTTAGCGATATTGATGAGTTTTTTCTGATGGCGGCATGTCAAAATCAGATCATTTCTAACAGTTCATTTTCGACGTGGGCCGCCTACTTAAACGGCAATCCCGACAAGACAGTGATCGTCCCGGAATATCCGGGCTGCCGTCAGATGAGCCTTAAGGATTGGCAAATCATGTGAGGCGAAGCTGCGGCAGAGCCGCGAAGGGCAGGTTAGCGAAAGAATGGAGAAAAACGATGGATTTAATAAAGAGTGTTTTTAAGGTTTTTGACGGCAGGCAAAGGCGCAGGCTGTTGGGCATGGCAGTGTTAATATTAATCAACTCTGCGGTCAGTCTTCTTGGCGTGTCGATTTTGATGCCGTTTATCCAGGCGGTCACAACGCCGGAGGTTTTGCTTGCCAATCGCTATGTCCGGTATTTTTATGATGCGCTCGGCATGACGGATTCCACGCAGTTAATCACGGCGCTTGCGGTGTTGATTATCGTGGTATATATCGGCAAAAACGGTTTTATTATTTTTATGAACAATATGCAGTACCGGTTTTCCTACTACGGTAAGCAGGATATGCAAAACCAGATGATGCGCTATTATATCAGCAAGGATTACACATTTTTTTTAAACCACAACAGTGCGGAGCTGATGCGCGATATCAACAATGATCCGGAAATGTTTTATGCTGCCGTTTTAAATATGTTGCAGCTTGCGGCGGAACTTTGTACCAGTGCGGTGCTGGTGGTCTTTTTGATCGTGACCGACCCTGTGATTACGCTTGGTATCGCCGTCGGCATGGTGCTTTTGGTGCTCTTGTTTATGAAACGCCTCAAGCGGACGCTCGCGCGTTTTGGCGACGAGCGGCGCATTTACAATGCCAACATTTTACAGTGTATGCAGCAGGCGTTTGGCGGCATCAAGGAGATTAAGATCGCCAACCGGGAGGCATACTTTGAAGGAGAGTTCTGTAAACAAAATGGCCTTTACACCTATGTGATCAAGCAGAATTCATTTTTAAGCTCGATTCCCAAACCGATGATGGAAGCGCTCTGCATCGGCGGACTGATGGCGGCGATCGCGGTGCGCGTCAATATGACGGGGGCTGACCCGGCGCATTTTGTAGGGGTGCTGGGGGTGTTTGCTGCCGCGGCCTTTTCGCTGCTTCCCTCGGCAAACAAAATGTCCGAGTATCTGGCGTCTATTATCCACAACGGCGTTGTCATTCACAAGATTGGCGAGCAGTATGTCGGTATCCGCGATTTGGAGATCGACGTCGAGAAAAAGTCCGATTATGCCTCCATGCCCTTTGAGCGGGAGATTCGCGTGGAACATATGACGTTTACCTATCCCGAGATGGAGGCGCCGGTGCTGCGGGATATTGACGTGACGATTCCCAAGAATAAGTCCGTGGCGTTTATCGGCCCGTCCGGCGCAGGCAAGACGACGATGGTGGATTTGATTCTCGGCGTTTTAAAGCCGGGGGAGGGCAAGATCACGGTTGACGGCACGGATATCGCCGTCTCCTACCGCGGCTGGCATGAAAAGATCGGCTATATACCTCAGACGATCTATATGCTCGACGATACGATCCGCAATAATATTGCGTTCGGGCAGGCCGAAGCGATCGATGATGCGCAGATATGGGAGGCGCTAAAACAGGCGCAGCTCGATGATTTTGTGCGTTCTTTAGACGACGGGTTAGACACGATGATCGGGGAAGCGGGCGTGCGCCTCTCCGGCGGACAAAGACAGCGCATCGGCATCGCCAGGGCGCTCTACCGCAGGCCGCAGGTGTTGGTACTTGACGAAGCTACCTCGGCGCTTGATACGGAGACGGAGGCGGCAGTTATGGAGGCGATCGACGGCCTGCAAGGCAGGATGACGATGCTGATTATCGCGCATCGTCTCTCGACGATTGAAAATTGTGACGTGGTGTATAAAGTGGAGGGCGGTTCGATACATCTACAGTGATGTAGTCAAACTTTTTGTCCCGGTTTTGTGTCCGCAGGGATTTTTTGCGGATGAAAATGCCGCTTAAGCGGCGGATTGAGGTAACGTATGATTATAATAGAACCCTGCGCGGGGTTAGGCAATAAGCTTTTGGGTTTGGGGTCTGCTTACGCGGTGGCAAGGAAGTTAAACAGAGAGTTAATTGTTATGTGGAAGCGGGAGGTCGGATGTAACGTGCGTGCGGCGGAGCTATTTGAGCTGCCGATGCGGGTGATTGAGGTAAGTGAGAACGGCTATTCCAAAGAGCCTGTGGCACACTTTGCGGGCGGTTTTGTCATGAAAAAATGGCGCAGAGGTTCGGAGCGCTTCTTAGAGTGCGGTGAGGTCGAGGAGATCAAAAAGCAGCACGGGTATGAGGGATTACAAAACGTAATCCGGGATACGCCGCGCATCTATCTAAAGTCGTTTGGGCCGATCTGCGAGCTTGACGCTTCCTGCTATACTTTTTTAAAGCCCGCTCATAGCGTGGAGGAAAAAGGAAGAGAGCTATTCTTAAAGATCGGTGCCCACACGGTCGGCGTGCATATACGCAGAACCGATCATGTGGAGGCGATTGCCAAAAGTCCGCTGTCACTGTTTGTCGAATATATGCGCCGCGAGCTGGCGGCCGATGCGGAAACTGATTTTTTTGTCGCTACGGATGACGCCGGGGTAAAAGAGGAACTGCGGCGGCAGGTGCCGGCGGATAAACTGATCTTCTACGAGAATGGCGTGATCGACCGCAATTCAAAAGAGGGGCTTGTGGATGCCTATATTGAAATGCTGGCGCTCTCAAGGGGAAAAAAGATTCTGGGCAGCTTTAACAGCACGTTCAGCCTCCTGCCGTCCTATATCGGGGCGATTCCGTTGGAGGTAGTAGTGTGAAAAATCAGCTTGATAGCTGATTTTAGCACACGGCTATTTGTGCCGAGAACGTCACAAATAAGCCCTGATCCGACAGGAGAAACTGCATTCGCAGATTTCTCCTGCGGTTCCTCGAACGTAAACGTTCTCGGAATGGAGATTAGCGTGAAAAATCAATGTTGTAATATTTTAGGGACGGATGTTCTGGTGACGCGGATGGAAGATACGGTGGCGCGCATCGAGAATGATATTGACGGGCTGCGCGGGGAATATATTTGTGTGGGCAATGTGCACACCACGGTGATGGCGCATGACGACCCGGACTACCGCATCGTGCAGCGGGAGGCCGCCTTTGTTCTGCCGGACGGCAAGCCTTTGTCCGTTTACAGCAGAAAGCACGGTTTCCCGGAGGCGCAGCGGGTGACGGGGCCTGACCTGATGCTGGCGCTGTTTGCGCGGGACAATGGA
This sequence comes from uncultured Roseburia sp., assembly GCA_910584215.1. GTDB lineage: Bacteria > Bacillota > Clostridia > Lachnospirales > Lachnospiraceae > Roseburia. Next base: position 8,956 of record CAJTYI010000084.1, read on the forward strand.
TTACGTCATTATTTCTACGGTGCGACCGAGGAGACGCTTACGCTGCTGCATCAAAAGCTCACCCAAACATATCCGCATTTACAGATCGCGGGAATGACGTCGCCTCCGTTTCGACAGCTTAGCAGCCGGGAAGATGATGCCGATGTGGCAAAGATCAACGAGTCGAAAGCGGATATTATCTGGGTGGGTCTTGGCGCTCCGAAACAGGAGAATTGGATGTATCGGCACAAGGGCAGAGTGGACGGCGTTATGATTGGCGTTGGCGCGGGGTTTGATTACCATGCCGGAAATATTAAACGCGCGCCGCGCTGGATGCAGGCGTGCAGCCTGGAATGGCTTTATCGGCTGCTGCAGGACCCAAGGCGATTGTTTCGCCGCTATTTTGTCACCAATAGCCGCTATCTGTGGCTGATTCACAGAGAAGGGAAATGAGTTTTAGGCGATTCCTTTCAACATTGATGTTCTCCCAAAGTTTGCGTCCGCGCTGCATCCGCAAACTGGATATGCAAAAAGCAGCGCAGAATGTGGAAAATTATGTGTGGAATATATGGTGTAATCAATCAACAGGTGGACAGGGAGCTGGCGATGAAGTGCCTCAATACCATGACGCACCGCGGTCCCGACGGCTTTGGATTATGGCAGGAGGGGGCCGTGACGTTAGGGCACCGCAGGCTTTCGATTCTCGATCTGTCGGAGAACGGCAGTCAGCCGATGGCATACGGAAACGACCGCTACCATCTGACCTACAACGGTGAAATCTTTAATTTTGTGGAGATCCGGCAGGAGCTAGAAAAAAAGGGATATCAGTTTCGCGGAGACAGTGACTCGGAGGTGATACTGGCCTCCTTTTGCGAGTGGGGGGAAACGTGCGTCGAACGCTTTAACGGGATGTGGACGTTTGCAATCTGGGACGCCGTGAGCAAGAGCCTTTTTCTCTCCAGAGACCGTTTTGGCGTAAAACCGCTTTTTTATGCCAATCTGCCGGGGGGAGGATTGGCCTTTGCCTCCGAGATGAAGGCGCTTTTGCCGCTTTTGCCCGAAGTGCGGCCGAACCGGGAACTTTTTGCCCGCTATTTTTCGGACAATCATTACGAGAATCAGCCCGACTGCCTGATCGAGGGCATCCGACGTTTTCCGGCAGGGCATAATGCCTGGTTGAAAGATAAAAATTTTACGATCATGCGCTATTGGAACACCCTTGACCATTTGCTGAAGGTGCCGGACGATTACCGCGACCAGGTAGAGATGTTCCGGGAATTGTTTTTGGATGCCTGCAAGATTCGGATGCGCAGCGATGTGACGCTGGGCACAGGTTTGAGCGGCGGCCTGGATTCTTCCACCGTGATCTGCGCCATGTCCCATATCTCCAAAAACAGGCGGGATACAAGGGCCAACGCCGACTGGCAGCATGCCTATGTGGCATGTTTTCCGGGGACAGAGCTCGACGAGACGAAATATGCCAGACAGGTGACCGACTTCCTTGGCATCGGGCACACGTTTATGGAGCTTGACGATGCAGTTTCCGAGAAAGATTTCCTGCGTCAGCTATATTGTTTTGAGGAGCTTTGGGGCAACCCGCAGGTGCCGATGATGGCGCTCTACAAAAAAGAGCGGGAGTATGGCACCACTGTTTCCTTAGACGGCCATGCGGCCGATGAACTGTTCGCCGGCTATGGATTTGATATTTTAAAGGCATATCCTGACGCCAGGACAAAAGACCAGGTAAACCAGATCACGACGGCTTACTTAAACCAGAGCCGCGAAGAGGGACTGCCGGAAGAGTCGGACGAATTTAAGCGGTTAAGAAACGCGCTCTACCGCGATTATATGCTGAAGTATTATGCCAAAAAGCTTTTGCGCCGCAGTGAGGTAAAAAGTGCATACGCCTCTCATCCGAACTGGAAGCGGCTGGACAACCTCAATAAAACGCTGTTTGTCTCCACCCATGAGACCATTTTGCCGACACTTTTGCGCAATTATGACAGAGACAGTATGGCAAACGGTATAGAGATTCGTATGCCGTTTCTCGATTACCGCATCGTGGAGTTTGCTTTTTCGATCGGTTGGAAATCCAAACTGCACGGCGGTTTTTCCAAGTCCATCGTCCGCGACGCGGGGGCATCGTTTATGCCCAACGAAATTGCATACCGCCGCACGAAGCTCGGCTTTAATGCGCCGATCTTAGACTGGATGCGGGGGCCGTACCGCCAATTCTTTCTGGATACGGTCGCAGATGCGGCGTTTGCAAGCTGCGAGCTGGTGCCAAATCCGCAGAAGGTGCGGCGTGACCTGGCAGAATTTTTGGAAAAGCCCGACGCCACATTCCATGAGGCGGCGGATATCTGGAACAGGATACAGCCGTATCTGTGGGAGCGGGCCATGATCAAACAGGAATTTGCCGTGTAGTGGCTTATGACATGCCATACGTCCATAGAAAGGGGACTGCCGTGAAACGTTATCAATATCTCGATATTGCAAGAGGAATCGGACTGCTGCTGGTGATTATTTCACACAGCTGCGGTCTGAGCTCCTATCTGATCAATTATTATATCCCGCTGTTTTTTGTTGTGTCCGGTTACATATACAAGGAGGGACGCAGCTACAGAGAAAATATCGGCAAAAAGGCATCGCGGCTTTTGCTGCCCTATTTTGGTTACAGTGCGGCGCTGCTCGCGTTTTATGCGCTTTTGGGCAGGACTTTTTCGGAGACGCTCCGCTCTGCGGGCGGTGTGCTCTATTCGAGGTATTGTCTCTACGACACCTCGCGCTCTGTGGACAATGTCTATCTGTTTACGGTTGCCAACGGCGCCATGTGGTATCTGACCGCATTTTTTGTGACCAGCCTACTGTACCATGCGCTGGTGGACCGCTGCTTAAAGAGCCGGAAGTTTTTTATCGTAAGCCTGGCAGTTCTTACGGCTGTCACGATGCTGCTCGCCGACATTCCGGTGCTGCTGCCGTGGAGTCTTGATCTAGCGTGCGTGGGAACGATTTTTATGCTGGCGGGAACCTGTCTTGGCAGGGCGGCGTATTTTGAAAAAAAGACGAGCCCACTTTCGTTTCTGTTGGTTTTGGCCGCCTACCTCCTGCTCAGCTTCTGTAATCCGGGCATCAATATGTCCGTGCGCGAGTACGGAAAATATCAGGCGTTTAGCGTGCCGCTGTTTATTTTGGTCGGCATCAGTGGTTCTATGGTCTGCATTTGGATTGGGAAACTGATACAGGATAATTTTGTCGGAACATTTATAGGCTACATCGGAAAAAATACCATTGTATTGCTGGCGTTTCATATTCTGGGGCTCGAGATCTTTGCAATGATTGCGGGCAAAGTGATAGATGTTTCAAGTCTGTCCGGAGTCACATTTATCCTCTATCACACGGTGCGTATTTCGGCTTCGGTCTGCGGCTGTCTGGCATTGGGATTTCTATTGGATAGAGTAAAAGGAGTATGGCAGCGAAAGCGGAAAAAATGGAAGGCAGATGAAACATAATTGCAGATGGGAATGATGGCGTTTGCCATGACTGCTACAGAATGGAGCATTCTATGAATATGGAAAAAAGCAGAACTGTAAAAACACCGGCGGGGAGAAATTCCGCGATTGAATTGCTGCGGATATTGTGCCTGATATTGATATTTTGGATGCATGCCAGTGCCAGCTATGAAAACAACGAGGTCAGTGCGTGGATTAGTATCTTTGCGGCCGTCATCGGCAACATCGGCGTCTCCTGTTTTATCTTGATTTCCGGTTACTACGGGATTCGCCTCAATGTCAAGAAAATGATGCAGCTTGACCTGATGCTGATTTTTTACTGCTGGATGAGTCTCGCACTGCAATTTGCCTGGGGGCAGCGTCCCGGCGGCGAGGAAATATTATCTTACCTGCTGCCGGTCATCGGCAAGCGCTCCTGGTATTTTACCTGTTACTTTGCGCTCGTGTTCTTAAGCCCTTTTATAAACGAGATGGTGGAAAAGTTAGGGGAAGTGAGGCTGCGTCAGTTAATCCTTACGATGCTTGTGATTTTTTCTGGCGTCACAACCTTTTTCTTTTTTGATATCAACGGCGACGGGGGAAAAGGCATGGTCCATATGGTGATGCTGTATCTGCTGGGGCGCTACATCGGCGTCTATCGGATGGAGAAACGCTATGCCACCGGAAAACTCATCGGCTGCTTTGCGGCCGTGGCGGCGGTCAACTTCTGCCTAAACGGCGCGCTCTATGTGGCGACAGGGGTGGTGCAGAACCGTTTTGCTAGGGATAACACCCTGTTTAACATTGCGCAGGCCGTGCTCATCTTCCTGATCTTTCGCAGTTTTTATTTTGAAAATAAATTCGTCAACCGTCTGGCAAAGCATGTGCCCGCGGTGTTTATCTTTGAGTGGACGCTACGCGCGATCATCAGCCGTTATCTGTTCGACTATGTGCAGTGGCGCGAATCTATCTGGTATGAGCCAATTTTAATCGGGATTGCCGTTCTTGTCGTGGCGCTCGGAAGCGCGATCGACTGGCTGCGCGTGGCGATCCTGCATGTGCCGGAGGCGTGGCTTGTCGATAAGGTCTATGGTATTGGGGATAAACTTAAAGGAAAGTTCCTACAGCGGTTTGATATAAATTCATAGGTTATTCGCTTGTAAACTTTATACCAAAAATGAATAAATATGCAACATGGCTCTTATCGGAAGTGATATACTTTTTATTTTCAGTATATGGAAGCGGCGTCCAGCCGATATCCTTACTGCAGGTGCTCTTGTTTTTGCCAAACCTCCAAAACGTCGGGGTACTAGCGCATGCCTTTTGGGCATCCAGTGATGATACACGTCTTTTCAAGGTTGG
>CAJTYI010000085.1 GCA_910584215.1 uncultured Roseburia sp.
GAGCGACGACATCTCGTAGAGATGTCTCGCGATCGCTTCCCCCTGTCCGCGCTCTTCCGCCTCCATGCCGCAGAATGCGCCGGAGGTATTGACAAACGTAATAATTGGACGGTTAAACTTTTCCGCCTGCTTCATCAGACGCAGCGCCTTTCTGTACCCCTCCGGCGAAGGCATACCATAGTTGCGCCCCATACACTCTTTCAAATCTTTTCCCTTATGGACGCCAATTACCGTCACCGGCTGCCCGTCAAGATACGCGATTCCGCCTACGATCGCCGGGTCATCCCGGAAATAGCGGTCGCCGTGCAGCTCCATAAACTCGTCAAATATTTCGTCCATATACTCCACAGAGGCCACGCGGTCTACCTTGCGCGCCGCCTTTACTTTTTCCCAGGCGGTGAGCGGTTTTGATTTGACGGCGCGCTCTTTCATAAGCTCCGTCGGCTCATAACTATCGCCAGACCTCCTTGGCTCGAAATTGGCAAACCCTTTGGCCGGACGGTGTATTTTCAAAATCTCATACAGCGTCTCTTTTAAATTACTGCGCTCTACAATGGCGTCCACAAACCCGTGCTCTAACTGGAACTCCGACCTCTGAAATCCCTCCGGCAGCTTCTGCCCGATTGTCTGCTCGATCACGCGCGGCCCGGCGAACCCGATCAGCGCGCCCGGCTCCGCCAGAATGATATCGCCGAGCATTGCAAAGCTCGCCGTCACGCCGCCCGTCGTCGGGTCGGTCAGCACCGGCACATACAAAAGTCCGGCTTTTGCATGTTGCTTTAACGCCGCGGAGGTCTTTGCCATCTGCATCAGGGAGATAATGCCCTCCTGCATCCTAGCGCCGCCGGAACAGCAAAACAAGATCACCGGCAGCCGCTCCTCTGTCGCCCGCTCCACCGCAAGCGCAATCTTTTCTCCTACCACATGGCCCATGCTGCTCATTAAAAATCTTGCGTCACAGACGCCGAGCACCGCGTCTTCACCGTACACTTTGCATCTTCCGATCGTGACGGCCTCATGCAGCCCGGTCTTTTCTTTCGCCGCCAGCACTTTTGCTTCGTACTCGGGGAAATTTAACGGGTTCTCCTCCGCAAGCTCCTCAAACCACGGTGTAAACGACCCTTTGTCCGCCACCATTTTGATGCGGTTTTTTGTTCTCACGCGAAAGTAACTGCCGCACTCATAGCAGACATAACGGTTGCGCTCCGTCTCCTTTTTGTCGATCTCCCTGCCGCATGAGGGACAGACAATCGTCGCCGACGCGGGGCGTTCTGCCGCGGGCCTTGTCTCTTCCGCCACTGCCTCCTCCGCCTTGTTCTCCTCTTTCCCGGCTTTCTCTATCGAAATAGTTTCTTTTTTCTTCTTGAATAATGCTGCCATAGCCGACTCCTTTATATACAATCCATTGCCACATATCCATTTTCACTGCTGGCTTAAGCCTACTGCCGCCGTTTTCTGCGTGCACTTCTTTGGCATTTCACCGTCAGCTGACTGCGAATGTCAGTTCGGCGCTGCACACCAGTTTATCATTTACCCTGGCAACTGCTTTGCCCACACCGATCGGGCCTTTTTGCTTGATAATCTCCGTCTCTAACATGAGGACATCTCCCGGCACTACTTTCTGCTTAAACTTTGCCGCATTAATCCCCGCAAAATACGCAGTTTTTCCGCGGTTTTGCTCCATTCCCAGTATTGCTACCGCTCCGGTCTGCGCCAGCGCCTCGACAATCAGCACGCCCGGCATTACCGGTTCGCCCGGAAAATGACCGCCAAAAAACGGTTCGTTGTAGCTGACACATTTCTTCGCCACGGCGCGCACGCCCGGCTCCCACTCCTCCACTGTATCAATCAGCAGAAACGGCTGACGGTGGGGGATTATTTCCATAATTTCCTTCGTTGATAAAACTGACATGGAATAACCTTTCTTACTTTCTATCCTCTACCCTAACTATGGTTTCCTTTTGTTTACCCTGATTTGTTGGTTTCTTAATCTTTACACGGGTTCCCATCTATCATACTGTTTTCTTGTCTTTATGCCGCACTTTAACCTTTGTTCTGGCTGCCTTATCTTTGTGCTGCTTCCCAAGCCGCATATCGTTCTACGGACCTGCCGTTTCTCTTTCGGCTATGATTCGCTGTACTTTTTTAACAGCAGGCTCGCATTGTGCCCGCCAAAGCCCAGGGAATTGCTCAGCGCATACGGCACCTCCGTCTGCACCGCTTCCTTGCAGTAATCGAGATCGAGTTCCTCGTCCGGCGTCGTATAACCGACCGTCGCATGAATGTAGCCCTCCTCGATCTCTTTCACACAGGCTACGAACTCAATCGCCCCCGCCGCCCCGAGCAGATGTCCGACCATAGACTTGGTAGAATTGATCTTCATCTGTTTCGCGTGTTCGCCGAACGCAAGTTTAATTGCGCGCGTCTCAAACAGATCATTATGGTGTGTGGCCGTGCCGTGCGCGTTGATGTAAGATACATCCTCCGGCGCAATGCCCGCATCCGCCACGGCATTTAACATGGCTTTTGCCGCTCCCTCGCCGTCCTCCGCCGGGGAAGTGATATGATAGGCGTCCGATGAGCAGCCGTATCCCACTAATTCCGCATAAATCTTTGCTCCGCGGGCTTTTGCGTGTTCCAGCTCTTCGAGCACAACGATCGCCGCTCCCTCGCCCATGACAAAACCACTGCGGTTCTTGTCAAACGGAAGAGAACATTTGGCCGGGTCGCTCTCACTCGAAAGAGCAGTCAGAGAGGTAAATCCTGCAATCCCTACCGGCGTAACGCACCCTTCCGTGCCGCCGGCTATCATCACATCCGCCTCACCGTACTGCACCGCTCGAAACGCTTCTCCGATCGTGTTGGTTCCGGTCGCACAGGCCGTTACCACATTCAGGCTCTTACCCTTTAATCCAAACTGAATCGACACGTTTCCCGCCGCCATATTGGAAATCATCATCGGCACAAACAACGGGCCTACGCGCCCCGGCCCTTTTTCCAGCAGCTTCGCATGCTCACGCTCGATCGCCTGTAAACTCCCGACGCCGCTTCCGATGGCGCAGCCTACCCGGTAAGGGTCTTCCTTTTCCATTGCAAGTCCCGCGTCCTCTATCGCCTCCTTAGAGGCGGCCACCGCATACTGGCAGAACAGCTCCATGCGTTTTGCCGTCTTGGCGTCCATATAATTCTTGCCGTCAAAATTCTTAACCTCCGCGGCAAGATGACATTTATATTCACTGGCATCAAAACGAGTGATTTCACCAAAACCGATCTTCTCGTCTTTCACAGACTGCCAGAACTCCGAAACGGAAAGGCCGATCGGCGTAATAGCGCCCATACCGGTTACTACAACTCTTCTGCTCATATCTTAACCTCCATAGTAATACTTTTTACATACCGTATCAGATGAAAACAACGGCCTGCCGTATGCAGGCCCCATCCTCACATTGACATGCCGCCGTCGACCGCGATCACCTGACCGGTGATATACGCGGCCCGCTCACTCGCCAAAAAGGCCGCCATCTCAGCAATATCGGCAACATTGCCGACCCTGCCAAGCGGAATCTGCGCAGTTACCGCCTCTTTCGCGGCATCAGTCATAGCGTCCGTCATATCTGTCGTAATAAAGCCCGGCGCAATCGCGTTGCAGGTTACGCCGCGGCTGGCAAGCTCGCGCGCAACGCTCTTTGTCAGGCCGATCACCCCCGCTTTGCTGGCGCTGTAATTTGCCTGCCCGGCATTGCCCATAATGCCGGATACCGATGATATATTAATGATTCTCCCGGCACGCTGCTTTAAAAAGTAGCGGGAAGTGTGACGAATGGTATGAAACGCCCCTTTCAAGTTCGTCTCAATCACCCGGTCAAAGTCTTCCTCACTCATTTTCATCACCAGTCCGTCCCTTGTGATGCCAGCGTTATTCACCAGAATATCAATATGTCCAAATTGTTTTATGATTTCTTTTATCATTTCTTCACAGGCGGCAAAATCTGCCACGTTGCAGCCATATGTAACGGCACTGCCGCTGCCGCATGCAGCGTTGATCTCCTGTGCCACCGCCTCGGCCCTCTCTTTGGACCCATTATAATTTACAATGACGCAAGCGCCCTCTCTGGCGAAAGTCTTCGCAATCTCACTGCCGATACCACGGCTGGCGCCCGTCACCAAAGCAACTTTATCTGCCAACATACTTTTCAAAGTCCTCCATCTTGTCGATATTGCTGACCGCAACATCTCTGTTGATCTTCTTCATAAATCCGGTCAAAGTCCTGCCCGGACCAATCTCCACAAATTCATCCACACCGTCTGCAATCATGCGCTCCACAGACTGCTGCCAGCGCACGGAGGAGGACACCTGACGAATCAATAACTCTTTCACGTTGTCTTTGTCTGTCACATAATCTGCGGTCACGTTTGCGACATAGGGAATGGTGTAATCGCGAATGGTCACGCCCTCCAAGTGCCTGCCGAGCTTTTCCCCAGCCCCCGAAAGCATCTTGGAATGGAACGGTCCGCTGACATTTAACGGCACGCACCGCTTTGCGCCCGCCTCCTTGCACTTGTCGGCGGCTGCCGCAACCGCAGCCGCCTCCCCGGTAATCACGATCTGGCCGGGGCAATTATAATTTGCAATTGATACCACACCCTCTGTCGTCTCACATGCCGCTTCAATGGCAGCTGCATCTAATCCCAAAACGGCCGTCATTGCGCCGCCGACAGGTACCGCCTCCTGCATGTATATGCCTCTCGCCCGCACCAGGCGGAATGCATCCTGCATATCGAGCACGCCGGCTGCAATCAGCGCCCCGTACTCTCCCAGGCTTAAACCAGCCGCCACGTCCGGGCGCTGCCCGGCATCCTCCAGCGCTTTTAAGATGGCCGCTTCCGCAGTCAGCATACAGATCTGTGTGTATTCTGTAATATTAATTTTTTCATTCTCCTCAAAGCAAAGGGCCGCAATGTCAAGCTCTGAAGCCTTTGAGGCGATCTCAAACACTTCCCTGCAAACTGGCATCTGCTCATAAAACTCCTTTGCCATACCTAGATACTGTGCACCCTGTCCGGGAAAAATAAATGCTCTCTTTGCCATTGTACTGCTAACCATACCTTTCTGTTATCTGGCCAAAAACTGATCTGCCTCAGCCACAAGTTCCTCAATGATCTCCTGACAAGTCTGTCTCCTCTTGACCATGCCGGCGCTCTGTCCCGCCATCAGGCTGCCGTTTACGACATCCCCGTCCATCACTGCCTTGCGGAGGGAACCCAGGGTCAACTGCTCTAACTCCTCAAAAGAAGCTCCCTCTTTTTCCATTTTTAAGTATTCACGGCTCATTTTATTGCGCAGCACGCGAATCGGATGACCGGTACTGCTGCCCGTCACCTCAGAATCAATATCTTTTGCCTTGATGACGCGCTCTTTGTAATTGTCATGTACGATGGATTCTTCCGCTACAATAAAGCGTGTACCCATCTGAACGCCCTCGGCGCCAAGCATAAAGGAAGCCGCAATCCCCCGGCCGTCCGCAATGCCTCCGGCCGCAATCACCGGGATAGACACGGCATCCGCAACCTGCGGCACCAAAGTCATCGTGGTCTGCGCTCCGATATGTCCGCCGGACTCCATACCCTCCGCCACAACGGCGTCGGCGCCGGCACGCTCCATCATTTTTGCCATGGCTACGCTCGCCACGACTGGTATGACGACAACGCCGGCCTTCTTCCATGCCTCTATAAACTTTGCAGGACTTCCGGCTCCCGTCGTCACCACCTTAACACCCTCTTCGATCACAATCTGCGCCACTTCCTCAGCATTGGGATTCAGAAGCATCACATTGACGCCAAAGGGGCGGTCGGTCAATTCTTTTGCCTTGCGAATCTGCTCCCGCACAATCTCGGGCGGTGCGCTGGCCGCTCCGATTAAACCCAGGCCCCCGGCGTTGGAAACGGCCGCCGCTAGGTGATACTCGGCAACCCACGCCATACCGCCCTGGATAATCGGATATTTCGTTCCCAGCAATTCACTGATTCTTGAATTCATTACTCCTGAACACCTTTTCCTTTTAAGTACTCTACAACGTCTTTTACCGTTACGATAGACTCAAGATCCTCCGACGGAATCTCCACATCGAACTCTTCCTCCAAAGCCATTACAAGCTCGAACAAATCCAGGGAATCTGCACCCAGATCGTCCTTGAAGTTGGACTCCATCTTAATCTCAGACTCTTCCACGTTTAACTGCTCTGCGATGATCGGTAACATTTTCTCTAACATAATCTTATTTTCCTTTCCTTTTGACATTTTCATTTGCTTATCAAATATTTTGATTGTCAAACTTTTTGCAAATCAAAGTATATGAGTGTTGGAAAGATTTGTCAATAGGTTTTTCTAAATTATTATAATTTTATAAACCGCCGTAATTTCTTGACAATCTTTCCCCGTATACTATATAGTTATCATGATATTCAAGATATCATTCTCTTTATCACAGATATCACAAAGAAAAAATGCGTAATTGATATGAAAATCAGCTCATTTGTTTTAAAATTGGCTTGATAGCTGATTTACCACATGTAAACTTGTCACGCTGGCCATGTTGTGCCGAAAACATCACAGGCAAGCCTTGCTCTGGCAAAGAAACTGTTTCACAGTTTTCTCTTGCGTTTCCCCGAACCGATATGTTCTCGGAATGGAGCATAGCGTGAAAAACAAATTTTTCACACGCAAATTTTTGCCTGCGGCTCAAAATTTGCAGGTTGAGAGAAAGGTATGGTTATTTTTATGAATAACAATTTTATCACACAGGAGGGCGCATGGGGGGACGGCTCTGTGCGCATGACGGCGCCAGGCATCGCGATCCTATTGGCAGTCATTGCTCTGTTAATTATCATAGCCGCCATTGTCCGTCAGCACCATGCCAAAAGAAAAGCGGCGCTCACGACCAAGCAGCTGGTATACTCCGCTATGGCGGTCGCGCTGGCGATGGTCTGCTCAATGATTAAACTCTACGACCTGCCTCTGGGCGGTTCCGTTACTCTGATATCCATGTTTTTTATCACATTGATCGGTTATTGGTACGGTCCCTATGTAGGTATGATGACCGCCGTTGCCTACGGTCTGGTGCAGTTTGTCATGGAACCGATTTTCTACACCGTTCCCCAGATGCTTTTGGATTATCCTCTGGCGTTTGGCGCACTCGGACTATCCGGTTTCTTCCACAAGAAAAAACACGGCATCCAGATCGGCTATCTCGCCGGCGTTCTCGGTCGTTTCCTTTTTGCGTCAATCTCCGGTGTCGTATTTTTTGCCTCCTATGCGCCGGAGGGAATGCATCCGCTCCTCTACTCCGTTGCATACCAGGCGTCCTACCTGATACCGGAAGCCCTGCTCACCGTGCTTGTGGTCTCTTTTGCACCGGTCACAAGAGCGATCACCAGCGTGCAAAAACAGGCCGTAGAATCTTAGGCACTTACTATGGAGGATTATGAATGAAAAAAATTGGAATTGCTACCGACAGCCACAGCGGCATCGCCGCCGCAGAGGCGCAGAGACTGGGCATCCATGTGCTCCCGATGCCCTTTAATATAGGAGACACCTGCTATTATGAGGATGTCACATTAACCAGACAAGAGTTTTTTGAAAAGTTAGACTCCGGCGCCGTGATATCGACCTCACAGCCCTCACCGGAAGATGTTATGCAGCTTTGGGACCGGGCGCTGACAGAATGTGAACAGCTCGTCTACATCCCCATCAGCAGCGGTTTGAGCGGATCCTGTCAGACGGCCGTCATGCTGGCGCAGCAGGAAGCATACGAAAACCGCGTCTATGTCGTGGACAACGGCCGCGTCTCGGCGCCGATGCACCGCTCAGTGCTCGATGCCTGTGAGCTGGCCAATGAGGGTTACAGCGCTCTCCAGATCAAAGAGATGTTGGAAGAAGTCCGCGCTGACATGGTCATCTATGTGGGCGTACAGACGCTGGAACATTTAAAACGCGGCGGCAGGATCAGTCCCGCCACCGCGGCATTAGGCACAATCTTACACATCAAGCCCGTGCTGAAATTTGACGTGGGTACTCTGGATACGTTTCAGAAATGCCGCAGTTTCGAGAAGGCAAAAAAGGCCATGCTTGACGCCATGCACCACGATCTGGAAACAAAATTTCGCGCACAGTACGATGCCAACGAAGTATATCTGGTAGCAGCCTCGAGCGCCGTACCGGAGGAGACAGACAAATGGCTCGCACAAATCCGTTCGTCCTTCCCGGGCATGGATGTTATGTGCGACGATCTGTCCCTGGGCGTTTCCTGCCACATCGGCGCCGGCGGCCTGGGCATCGGCTGCTCCTGCCGCCCGAAACGGCGTTAAAGCAGCATTTTGACGCAGCCGTACATACCGGCGTCATTGCCGAGCAGTGCCAGCGCAAACTTGGTCTCACGGCAGGCATGAAATACATTCTCGACAAAATGCCTCTTGATCGTATCAAGGAGGATATCTCCCGCCTTGGACACGCCGCCTCCTATCAGAATTATCTCAGGATTCACCACGCAGGCGGCGTTGGCTAGCGCCCGCCCGAGTATCGTTCCGAGCTCCTCCACGAGGTCTTCCGCGACCTCGTCCCCGGCCTTTGCGGCGTCAAAGATTTCCTTTGCCGTCAGGGGTTCACAGTCTTTTAGCACCGTATCGCGGGAAGATACCGCAAGCTTTCTCTTCGCCATGCGCACGATACCGGTCGCGGATGTGTACTGCTCCAGACAGCCGTATTTACCGCAGGTACATTGCTCGATCTCATCCTCGTTTACGGCCATATGGCCGATCTCTCCGCCGGCGCCGTGAAATCCCGGCACCATCTTTCCGGCGACAATGATACCGCCGCCGACCCCGGTTCCCAGTGTCACCATAATCACGTTGCCGCATCCTCTAGCGCCTCCCTGCCACGCCTCGCCCAGTGCCGCGACATTGGCGTCATTTCCTGCTTTCACCGTCAACCCGGTAATATTTTGCAGCGCTTCCTCCACATTTAAGACGCCCCAGCCGAGATTGACGCATTTGTTGACAATGCCATCCTCTTTCACCGGCCCCGGCACTCCGATGCCGATGCCCAGCACTTCGTCCTTGGCAATGCGCTCCTGCGCCAGTCTGTTGTCAATCGCACGCGCCACATCATCCAGAATGGTTTCCCCGTTGTTCTCCTTGTTGGTGCGAATCTCCCAGCGGTCCAGCAATTTCCCGCTTGTCTCAAAAAATCCTATTTTGCAAGTAGTCCCCCCGACGTCTACTCCGAATGCATATTTTTTCATATGAGAATCTTCTCCTTTCCATTTACATTTCCAACGGCGGAATATCCTCGATGAGTTCCCCGTCCTCGTTGATTGTGCCGCCCGCCGTCTCGCTCTGCCCCGGCGGCTTTGTTCCTTCGTTTTGCTGACTGTTTTCTCCCGCCTGATTTCCTCCCGGCTGGCTTCCTCCGCTCGGTTGATTTCCTCCGGCTGGTTGACCGTTTTCTCCCGCCTGCTCTCCCCCGTTTGTTTGACTTCCCTGCGGCTGCTCTCCCCCTCCCGGATGTGCCGCGCTTTCACTGTCCTGTTCGATCTGCCATAGCTCCGAGGATGATTCCCCTTCAAACTCACGGCCTCCCTGATGCTCGTCTGATACTTTGACATAGGGCAGGAAATCGACGACCTCCAATCCCTCATGCGCCTGTCGCATAAACAACTGCCATATTTTTCCAGGGTAGGTAGAACCCGCCAAATGCTCCAGCTTCTTGGGCATATCATATCCCACCCAAACGCTTGTAGTATAATATCTGGTATAACCTACAAACCATCCGTCTTTCTGATTGTTCGTCGTCCCTGTTTTGCCCGCCGCCGGTATCTCTCCTAGATCAAGTCCTTTACCGGTCCCGACGGTCAGCACGCCGCGCAGGGCATCCGTCATCATCCGCGCCGCATTCATCTTGTAGACCTCTGTCTCCGTCTGCGCCGATTGACAGACCGGTGTGCCTTCCGCATCATCAATGCGCAGAATACAGGTCGGCGTGCGGTATTTGCCGTCGTGCTCGATCGCGGCAAATCCCGCTGCCATTTCCAGCGCAGAGACACCGTTCGTAAAACCTCCCAGTGACGTTGCCAAACGATAATCCTCAGCGTCCAGCTTAGCAAAATTCATCTTCTGCAAATACGAAAGCCCCACCGTCGGCGTCATCTCATCATACAGTTTCCATGCAATCGTATTGACAGAGCGCTCAATCGCTTCCCGAAGTGTAATCTCACCTAGATAAGTACCGTTGGCATTTTTCGGCCCGTCTTCCACCGGTTCATCCACCACGAGACTTTCCGGCGTGTAGCGCCTTTCCATGGCCGGTGTATACACGAGAAGCGGCTTGATGGCGCTGCCCGGCTGCCGGTAACTCTGATAGGCACGGTTTAGCGTGTAACCCGGGTACTCCTGCGCCCTGCCACCCACAATCGCCGCGACATAACCGGTTCGGTTGTCAATACACACCGCCGCGGATTGCAGCTGATAGATGCCCTCCTCATTGACCGCCGAAAAATCTTCCAGCGTATCATTGACCGCCGCCTGCAGCTTCTCCTGCAATCCCAGTTGAAGCGACGTATAAATATGGTAGCCCCCCGTATAGAGTTTTTTCTGGCACGCAGCGTATGCTTCGCCGTAGCGGCTGTCATAGTCCTGCTGCTCTTTCGGCGAGGCAAACTGATATTGAAAGACGAATCCCTCCTGCTCCATCAAGGCCCGCGTCGCGCAATAGTAGGCAAATGTCTCTACATAGTCATTCTTTTCATACCCCCCCGGCTGCTCTAAAATGACAGGTTCCGCTTTCGCCGACAGGCACAGTTCCTGAGAGATCTTTCCGTCCTCCAGCATCTGATCCAACACACGGTCTCTGCGGGTGATGGCATGATCCATATGCTCTACGGGATCATAGTAAGTGGGATTGTTCGGCACTGCACATAGAAAAGCGATCTGCGACAGAGAAAGCTCCGATATTTCACGGTTAAAAAAACCTCTGCACGCCGACAGCACCCCGTAATAACCGTGGCCGTAGTAAATATTATTCAGATAAAACTCCAGAATTTGGTCTTTGGTGTACTTTTTTTCCAGTTCCCACGCAATAAATATCTCTTCCAGCTTTCGCTGCCAGGTCTTTTCCTGATTTAAAAACATCGTCCGCGCCAGCTGCATCGTAATCGTGCTGCCGCCCTGCGTGGCCGTTCCCCCGTTTTCGAGCATCACCTTAAACGCGCGAAGCAGCGCCTTATAATCGACTCCTTCATGGGAAAAAAATCTTTTATCTTCGATCGTCGTAATCGCGTCAACCAGAGTCTTTGGCATATCGCTGATACTCAGATAATAGGACTTTTTCTCCCCGTTTAAAACCGATATCACACTGCCGTCGGCCGCATAGACTACGCTGATCTGATTTTGCTGAAAATCAGACGGCGTCGAGGCACGCACAAAACGCACTGCTTCCGCCTTTAAATCCTTGATCTCGCCCGCGTATCCGCTCACAAAATAATACGCCGTTCCCGCGGCCACCAAAAGTAACAAAATCAGCTGCACCTTAAAAAAAATACGAAATTTTCGATGCTTCTTTTTCATAGTCATCCTCTATCTTTGCCAAACATACGCTGTCATAATTTTAATTTCCACACTGATCACATTTTTGGCATGGGAGCAGTATAGTAACCCAACTTATGAAACTGATACCATTCCATGATTTTATCTTCGCTTGCCACTTGAAGTGCATGTAAAAACTCTTTCGCAAATTCCATGGCGGCCGTGCCATTCGCGGTAACAATATTTCCGTCTCTGACAGCCTGTTTGGCAATATATTTTGCCTCCCCTGTATAAGCTGCGCCCGCCCACTGTTTTAGATCATCCCGGTCATTGCCTGTGTGAAATACATTATTTAATACGCCGACGGTCCCCAAGAACGCGGCGGCATCGCAGATACCGCCTAAAACCTTTCCTTTTTGGCAGCAATCCTCCACCAACGCTTTTACGGCCCTAGCATTCTCGTCCCTCCAAGTCATTCCGCCGATCAAAATGAGCGCCTCATAATGACTTGGAACAGACGCAAGGTCAAAATCCGGCGATACCCTAAAACCGCCGATTGAGCACACGTCATCCCGCGAGAGCGATACGGTTTTTATCTCATATTGTCCTTGCCCGAGCATCGCGACCGCAGATGTAAGATAGGCAGCTTCCCAGTCCGCATACTGCGGTAAAATAACAACCAGAATCGTTTTTTTCATAATTTCCACCATTTCTGCGCTGCTTTTGCGCATAACGAGTTTGTGGCAAGCAGCGCGCAGACACAAATCTCGCGATTGAAAATTTTAAATTCAATCTTTTGCACTCCTTTCCTATGACACGCCAAGCAGTTTTGCCGCATTATCGCCCAAAACAGCCTGAAGTTCCGTCTCAGTCAAACCGCTGTCCTCTATCACCCGAAGGGCTTGTTTTTGTCCCTCCCACGGACTGTCAGTGCCAAACAAAATCTTGTCCGCCCCATGCGCCCGCACAAAAGAGACAAAGCGGTCGACGGGCATAAATGAACCGGAGCAATCCGGCGGCACGTCTTTGCTTCTGATCGAAAAAGCAGTGTCCAGCCAGACATCTCTTCCAAGAATCTTTTCTTCCACGTCATCATAGCAGCCCCAGCCGCCCATATGCGCCAAGATAATCTGTCGATTGGCAACCGCGTCCAGCAGAGGCACCACATGCTCGATTGTCGCATAGTCCACGCCCGGAAAGCCGATATCGTAACCGGCATGGATGAGCACCAAAAGCCCCTGTTCACAGGCATAATCCACCAGTCGCAAATATCTGATATCGTCGAGATAAGTTTTTTGAAAAACCGGATGCAGCTTAATGCCTTTTACATGATCTGACACGAGACGGTTGATAATCTCTTTATAATTATCATTTTCCGGGTGAATCCCGCCAAAAGAGAGCACGCCGGTCTCCGCGGCCGTCTCGTTGATCTCTGCCGCGAGCCGATTCACCGTCTCCTGCTGCGCCGGCTTTGTCACGACAGGCAGCAACACCACATAATCATATCCGGCTGACCGCATGGACTGTTTCAAATCGTCCAGTCTGCCGCTCAGATAATTGGTTGAATGGGAATTTTTTTTCAGGCTTTCCACGGCGCGCTCTGCAAGCGCATCGGGAAATGTATGTGTATGAATATCAATAATCAAATGAACCTCTTTTCCACAGCCTGATCTTCGCTGTTTTATCTATATTTTTTGGTATATAATGTATATAATATAAAACAAAATATGCACTGATTCACAATCGCTCAAAGCTGTTGCTGTTGTGAGCACTAACATGTGATTTCAATAGTCTTTATTATACGAAATATTGTTAAAAAGTGCAACCGACTGCACCGCATATTCCGCCTGGCCCCATAAATAATTATCCCCTTTCAAAAATGCATAGGTTATTAGCCACTGTTTGACTGAATAAATATTGCTATGTGTTGCATATTTATTCTATCGTAAACTTATAAAAACTTTTTCTTTTTCACAAGGTAAATGCGGCTATCCATCGTGATTTGGCGTCACAGTCTCTGATTTTTTCTGAATGGAGCAAATGCCAGAGGTTCTAAGCGTGCTTCTTTGGGGCATCGGGTGATGCGTCTTTTCAGTGTTTGACAATCCGCG
>CAJTYI010000086.1 GCA_910584215.1 uncultured Roseburia sp.
ACCGGAACGGACGGACACTACGAGGTGGTTCAACACTGAAAAGACGTGCAACCCGATGCCCCAAACGGCATGCGAGACCCCCTGACGTTTTTCCAGAGGGTCAAAAGACAAGCAGCACCTGCAGTTTGGATGTCTGCCGGACGCCGCATTTACACTGTGAGGAATAAATATATAACACTACCGACAAAACAGCTATGCATATTTATTCATTTCGATGATATCAATTAAAACAGCTAATAATCTATAATTAATTTTCAAACGTAAAGTTGTCAATCAGCCTTGTCTTGCCGATATACACAGCCATCGCGGCCAATACCGACGACGCGGCCCACTCTACCTTTTCCAGCGTATCCGAATCCACAATCTCTACATAATCGATCTTTGCCAGCGGTTCACGTTCTACCATATCCACCATCGCCTGTCGAATTTTGCCCGTGTCACGCTCGCCCGCGCGCATCATCTCCTCACCCAGCGACAACGCCCGGTGGAGAACCAACGCTGCCCCACGCTCTTCTTCGCTCAGATAGGTATTGCGGGAACTCATCGCCAGTCCGTCCGGCTCGCGGACGATAGGACAGCCCACAATGGCGATATCAAAGTTCATATCCCGCACCATGCGGCGGATTACCGCGAGCTGCTGGGCATCCTTCTCGCCAAAATACGCGCGATCCGGCGTCACAATGTGAAATAACTTGGACACAACCGTACAGACGCCGGAAAAATGCGTCGGCCTTGTCTTGCCGCAGAGTCCCTTGGTGAGCCTGTTCATATCGACAAACGTACAGTTGTCGGGCGCATACATCTCCTCCGGCTGAGGATGAAAAATAAGCGCTGCTCCGGCCTTCTCACAGAGCGCCGCATCACGGGCAATATCCCTTGGATAACTTGCCAGATCTTCGTTGACGCCAAACTGCGTCGGATTGACAAAATCGCTGACAACCACGCGGTCATTCTCCTTGACCGCCCGTTCGATCAGGCTTTTATGTCCGTCGTGAAGATATCCCATCGTCGGCACCAGACCAACGGACAATCCCTCTTTTCTCCACGCCTTCACAATCGGGTGCAGCTCGTGTATAGTTTTTATAATCTGCATTTAATTTCCTCCTCTTCCCCTGTATCCTAAAGTAATATAAGTTTTTTCTTCAGACAACTGCCTCTTTTTCCAGGAATATCTTTTTCTTCAGACAACTGCCTCTTTTTCTAGGAATATCT
Source organism: uncultured Roseburia sp. (assembly GCA_910584215.1). Classification (GTDB taxonomy): domain Bacteria; phylum Bacillota; class Clostridia; order Lachnospirales; family Lachnospiraceae; genus Roseburia. The sequence goes on from CAJTYI010000086.1 coordinate 1,213, forward strand.
TTTTCTTCATCAGACAATTGCCTCTTTTTCCAGGAATATCTTTTTCTTTACAGACAACCGTCTCTTCTTATCAAGAATATCTTTTTCTTCATCAGACGACTGGTTCTCTTTGTCAGAAAATGTCATTACGAATCAGTAAAGCTTTTCTATCACCTCATCGCCGATCGCGTAGGTATGTTCCTCCGCCGGAAACGTGCCCGCCTTTACCTCGCGGTCGTATGCAGCGAATGCCTCCCGCATCTGCTCCCCCACATTGGCAAAGTGTTTCACAAACTTTGGCTTAAAGTCAGAAAACATGGCGAGCATATCCTGATAGACCAATACCTGCCCGTCACACCCGGCTCCGGCGCCGATGCCGATGGTCGGAATACGCAGCTTTTTGCTGATCAAAGCCGCCAATTTTGCCGGTACACACTCTAACACGAGCGCCACGGCTCCGGCCTCCTCGACTGCAAGAGCGTCCTCCACCAGCCTTTTCGCAGCGTCCTCCGATTTCCCCTGCACTTTAAAACCTCCAAAAACATTCAGCGACTGAGGCGTCAAGCCCAGATGCGCCACGACCGGTATCGAAGCTTTCGTGATTTCCCTTATATGCTCACAGAACTCTCTGCCGCCCTCCAGCTTCACCGCCTGGGCCCGTCCCTCTTTCACCAGCCGCCCCGCGTTGACGACCGCATCGTAGACGGATGTCTGGTAGGACATAAACGGCATATCGGTCACCAGAAGCACGTTCTTAGCGCCTCTTGCGACTGCGGCCGAGTGATGAATCATATCCTCCATCGTGACCGACAGCGTGTCCTCATAACCCAGGATCACATTTCCGAGGGAATCCCCCACTAAAATCATATTTACGCCGGAGGCGTCGATCAGGCTTGCGGTTGAATAATCATACGCCGTGAGCATGCTGATCTTTTCTCCGTCCTCTTTCATTTTTTGTATAGTTACCACTGTATTTTTCATTGTACCCTCCATGATTCCGCTCCGCAGAATATTAAACCGATAGGAAAAGCCCAACACGAAATTTTGTGCTTTTCCGGCTTTTTTGTGACAAAAATACTTTCCCGTATCTATGGAAGTTCTTCTGCGCTTTCCTGCTGCCACAGGCCCTGCATCTGTCGATAATTCCTACTGGGATTCTTCTTCCCGGCCAGCTCCGTCAGCACGCCCCCCATACTGCGATAGGGGATGTCCCACCTGCTGCCCGCAAGCGACGCCAGATGCTTACAAACGGTGCCGCAGTCATTTCTCTCGACAGGCCCTGTCAGCGCTCCCGCACATCCCGTGGCGTGTCCGTCTTTTTCCTCAAAGACGCTTTTGACGTTGTTTTGCACCAGCGGCCCCAGCAGCATATAGGCCATCTCCTCTGTGATACCGGTTTCTTTTAGCATCTCCACCGCCATATAAATAAGGCCGATCACCTGGTTGCTTGCGGCACAGAGCGCCGCATGGTACTTTGCTTTCTGCGACGTGTCAATGGTTATCACACGGTTTGGCAGGAGCGCAAACAAACTCTGCATGTGCATAAGCGCCCCCTCGCAGCCTTCGACGGCAAACATCGCTTCTGTTAAATTATGGTAAGAGTTGAATTTATTACTGAACGCGTAAATCGGATGGAGAGAGCAGACGAGGGCGCCCGTCTCACCCCAATTAGAAAATACATCACTTGATAATGAACCACTAAAATGGCAAACCACTTTGCCCTTCACATTCTTTTTCGCAATGCAATCCCATACAGCCGGCACCGCTTCATCCGAAGTGGCAACAAACAGGGTATCGCTCGCATCAATCAGTGAATCCATATTGTCAAAATATCCCGTACCCGAAAACTCTGCCGCCTCTTTGGCACTGTCACTGGTTCTGCTGTAGAATCCGCTGACACTGCCTCCGTGGCAAATCACATATTTTCCCATGGTTGTGCCGACTTTACCGGCACCGATAATTCCTATCCGCATATCTGCCTCCTCTCTGCCAATCCCACCGAGCGCGGCTGCCGCGCAGGGTGTTTCCCCGCAAGGTCTTTAGGCATACAAAAAGGGCAGTCAATGCCATTTCATCAAATGATACCGTTTCTCTTCCGAGAATACCGTTCTCATTAAATCTAGCACTAATTGCCCGTTTCTGCAACATTTTTTTATTACAGTTTTATCTCCTTGACTATCCCCGCTTTAACTGCGCTTCAAACTCCATGCGTTTTAAACAGATATAGGCCAAAAAATCACGGTTCGTCTGTACGATGCGGCAGCCGATCAGCTCAGCCTGCTCATGTTCCTGGCGGCGCACCACGCGGCAGTCTATCTGCAAATGAAAGCTATGCCCGCGTATTTCGTCGTCAAATCCGATGCGTATGACTTTGCCCGGAAAGTCAATCCCCGCCTGCATGACAAACGATACCCCATTGTCGCTGACGTCATGTACTTTGACCGGGAACCCCGGACCGTCTTTGGCCAAAAGCACACTGCCGCTGCGGTTTAAAAGCATGCGCTTGTGCTGCCGCCGCTCGCTGAGCGACGGAAAAAGCCGCGCCACCGAGGGACGCACCACATAATAGGTCTCCTTTTTATATACCTGCGTTTCGATCTGCACATTGTGCCATACAAGGCGGTTGCCGGTTCGCTTATCCACACAGTAGATATTGTACAACATATCGTGAAACTGGATGGAGGTCAGATCGAGAACCGTTCCCTTATAGGTAAAAGGCTTGATTAGAATTGCTCCCTCACCGGTTCCCACCACCGCCGTCTTAATCTGATAAGGACGCTCGCCCCACTTAATTTCAAGTACAATGCGGTCACCCTGTTTTAAGTCCGTAAGTTCCATTCACGCTCTCCTTCGCGATTACCCCACTGATACTTTCCCCGCAAGTACCTGCTTATAATCTTCGTAATTTTTCTGCAGTAACGCCGGCGTATCCAGATTGTAAGGACATCGCTGTCTGCACTGATTGCAGTGCAGACAGTCCTCAATTTTGCGCATCTTCTCCTGCACTTCCTCCGTCAGCTGCAAGGCGGACGGCGAGCGTCGCAACAAAAGCGACATGCGGGCGCAATTGTTGATCTCAATCCCTGCCGGACACGGCATACAATAGCCGCAGCCCCGGCAGAACTCCCCGCCAAGCTCCTTACGGTCGCGCTCGATCTGCTCCCTGATTTCCGGCGTCATGACCGGCGGATTTTGAATATAAGATAAAAACTCCTCCAATTCGCTCTGCCGCTGCACTCCCCAGATCGGAAGCACACCCTCATATTGTGCTAGGAAAGCGTACGCCGCCGCAGAGCTGCCGATCAATCCGCCGGACAGCGCTTTCATCGCGATAAATCCCATGCCCGCTTCCCTGCACATCTCTACAAGCGCGATATCCTGTTCCAAGGCAAGATAACTGAACGGAAACTGTAACGTCTCATAAAGCCCGGAAGCAACCGCTTCCTTGGCCACTGCCAGCCGATGGTTGGTGATGCCGATATGGCGAATCTTTCCTTGGCGCCTTGCCTCCTCCATCGCCTCGTAAAGCCCTGTGCCGTCGCCGGGCTTTGGACAAAACGAGGGATTGTGGAACTGGTAGATATCAATATAGTCTGTCCTTAGATTGCGCAGAGAAACCTCCAATTGCGCGAACAACTCCTCCGGGGTCTGCGCCGCCGTCTTTGTGGCTATGTAGACCTTTTCCCTCATGCCGCAAAACGCTGCGCCCAGCTTCTCCTCGCTGTCCGTATAAAACCGCGCCGTGTCAAAAAAGGTGATGCCGCCGTCATAAGCGTTTCTCGCCAGCGACACCGCGTCCTCCAAACAAATACGCTGAATCGGCAGCGCACCGAAACCGTTTTTATTGACTGTAATCCCTGTTTTCCCCAAAGTCACTGTATCCATATACACCCTCTGCCCCATTTGGGATGACTCACGCCCTCCTGTCTTAAAAAGCTGCGCAAATCCTCACCTAAACTGCTGCCATCTGATTCTGTTTTCAGTTTATCACGAACCGCAGGGCGGCGCAATTATTTTTTATCACATCAGAATATCCGCATAAACTGCCGTACAATCGAGTAGGGGAGATTTCTTCCCTACTCGCTGCGCGGGGTGCGTGCTGCAACAGCAGCTATTTTCACTTCGCACCCCTGCGCATAAAAAAGAATCACTTCGTGATTCTTTGCAAGTTGCTCCGCAACTTGAGAATTGATGCGTCTGACGACGCAATTTCCTATAAAGTAAAAAAAACTGCCATCCCGCAGGATGACAGCTCTTGAACAAACGTACACTACACAGAGCGCCGTCCGTTTTGTAATTTCAATGTTATTCATTTTAGCAATAGCGCAGGAAAATCATCAGCATGGACACTGCCACGACAATGACCGTCGCAGGCGCAGACACTTTACAGTACTTACCCCAGCCGATCGCATAACCGTTCTTTGCCGCCACCGATGTGCCGACGACATTGGCGGAGGCTCCAATCGGCGTTGCGCTTCCTCCGATATCGGTACCCATCGAGAGCGCCCAGGCCAGCGTTTCACGCGAGACACCCTGCGAAGCAGCAAGCGCTTCCACCACAGGTATCATCGTCGCCGCAAATGGAATATTGTCGACAAACGCACTGGCAATTGCCGATACCCATATGATAATCGCGATCATCAGCTTCAAGTTGCCGCCGCTGACATCACCGATAAAATTGGCGATAACCTCCAAAATGCCGGTCTGTTCGAGACCGCCGACCACCAAAAATAAACCGATGAAAAACAAAATCGTTTTATAGTCGACCTTTTTAATCAGCTCCCACGCGTTTTTAAAAAAGCACAGGATGGTAATAACAGCGATAAACGTCCCGATAAACGCCACCGTAAGCCCCGTCGCAGCATGGGACACCAGCAGGACAATCGCGCAGGCAAAAATAACACAACTAAACGCGAAATCCTTTTTGTTGCGGATCGCCTCTTTGGGATCGGGCATTTTCGCGATATCCTCAGCGCTCACGTTTACCGCCATAAGTTCCTTGCGAAATATCAGATAAAAATAGACGATGACTAAAAACAGGCTGACAAGAGCCATCAATCCAGTATTGGTCAAAAAGTCCACAAACGAGTATCCCATCGAAGTACCGATGATAATATTGGGCGGATCACCGCACATGGTAGCCGAACCGCCTAAATTGGCACAGAAAATCTCTGCCAGAATCATGGGCACAGGGCTGAACTTCAAAAGCTTTGCCAACTCCACCGTCACCGCCGCCAAGAACAGGATAACCGTGATACTGTCAATAAACATCGCCAGCACGGCCGACATCACCATAAACGTGATAAACAGCGGAATCGGTCTGTAATGCACCATCTTGGCAAGGCGCATACACAGCCAGCGGAAAAATCCGGCGTACGCCATTCCCTCTACCATAACCATCATACCCGTAATAAATAGAATCGTCGCCCAGTTAATGCCGGAAGAAGCGCTCTCCGCCGCACCGGCAGTATACCAGAAGCCCATGGTAAATATGCTTTTTACATTCAATGTTTCCATGAACGCATTGCTGCTGTGCATCGAAACACCAAACACAAAAATCAATGTGAGAATTCCACATACCAGCGTCACATACTGCCGTTCAATTTTGTCTATCACTATCAGGATAAACATAAAAATAAAGATGATGACTGCCAATATCTGTGCGAGTGTCATTTTGTGCCCTCCTAATATGTATTGTCGCTTTTTTTCTTTTGCCATTGGCATTATATCATCTAAAATCAAAGTAGCACATTGACACTTGTTACAAATTTTTATGAAAATTTAATTACTTTTTATGCTATTTTTATCTTTTGTTCGGCACAACTTTCGTCACTTTTACCAATACCCGCAGGCTTCCTCTATCTCAAAACATTGACATTTACGGAATCGCCCACGATCACAGGTTCTATCACATACTGCCTTTTTTGCAGTACACGTCATACTTTCCCGCCGCCCGTCAAAAGCATGGCCAACTCAAGCGGCGTCGCTGCAAACTGCGCGGCTCCCCGCCCGGCGAGAAATTCTTTCTCCCGAAATCCCCACAAAACAGAGATACACGGCAACCCTGCATTTGCCGCCGTTGCCAGGTCGACCTCGGAGTCTCCCACATAGACCGCCGTTTCTTTCGTCCTATGTAGATGTTGCAGCGCTTTCTCGATCATATCCGGTGCGGGCTTTCTAGCAATCCCCTGGGTTTCCCCGATGGCAACCTCCACAAGATCTCCAAAATGCTCCCGGTTTAATGTCTTTACCGCACTGTCTACCTTATTGGAAACAATAGCCACCGCAAATCCCCCGCGCTTTAACTGTTGTAGCAAATCCACGATGCCCGCATAGGGTCTGGTCTTATCCATGCAGTGTTCGCTGTAGTAAGCGCGAAATGTCTTTAAAATATCTTCAAACGCCGGATGCGCCTCCCCTTGCGGCACGGAGAGTTCAAGCAGACGCCGGATACCGTTTCCGACAAAATTTCTGATCTCTTCTAATGTATGCTGCGGCAGTCCATATTGACACATAGCATAATTTACCGCATCTTTCAAGTCCTCTAACGTATCCAGTAATGTGCCGTCCATATCAAAAATGACGGTGTCGTAGTTCTTGTGCATATTGCCCCTCCTGCCTTTCAATTTTCGTGTTGCCGCGGGAAAAACACATCGCTTTTCTGTTTGCGGTCAAACATCCCGTTATATTGCAGCAATTCATAATCGGCCAGCCAGTCGGCCTCCTCGCCGATCGCATCCTCCCGATGAAGATATTTGTGCTGTAGCTTGGAATAATAGCCCCGCGCGTTTATCGCCGGCACCGCCCCGCGCATTTCTGATAAGAATTTCTGATAGGGCGTCAGCGCAAGGCCCGCTTTCTGCATGGCCAGTGTGGATAAATAATTGAGACTCGCCAAATCCACCGTCTCCTCGCCGCTCTCATAGTTGGTCCAGATAAAAAACGGCACCGTAAATAAATGCTGCAATTCCTCCAGCGTCAGCCCTGAGAGTCCCTTGCCGTTTAAATAAGGGTAAAACCAGGAGGACAAGCTCGGCTGATGATCGCCAAAGAAAACAATCTCGACCGGCTCCTCCACCGCAGAAAAATAAGCGATCAGTTGTTCTAAAGCTTTATCGCTCTCGTGAAGCAGCGAAAGATACTGGTTTACATCCGGGAAATGATGGATCAGCATCCGCACCTGCTCGTCAAAATTTTCATATTTTTCTGTATAGCCACCGTGGTTCTGCATGGAAACACTCATAATAAACAATTTTTCTTTTGCGGACTGCCTCTCATAGCGCGCAATGATCTGATCATAGAGCTCTTCGTCCGTCACATAGCGGCGCAGCATCTTCGTATTGTCAAAATCGTTGAGAAAGTACATTTCGTCAAATCCCATATCGGGATACACCTTATTGCGGCTCCACCCTGTTTCATAGTACGGATGCATCGCCACACAGGTATAACCCTGATTTTTTAAGGCGGACACCAGGGTGTCCGGCCGCCGGTCAATATACTGCTGATATACCACAGAGCCCGCCGGCAGGAAAGCCATGGAATGACCGGTCAAAAACTCCCACTCGGAGTTGGGTGTTTTCGCCCCAAACACCGAGGAGAGCGCATATCCTTTCGTCACATTTTCAGTCAGCGAATCATAAAACGGCGTCACCGGCTGATCAGTAAAAAACTCACCGACGACTTTAAGGTCCGCAAACGATTCATTCATAATCACAATCACCGCAGGCTCCCGCCCGCCTCCATCTTTGGCTCCTTCACTGCCTTCTTTCGTTCCCTCACCTTCGTCCTTCGCTCTCTCACTCCCATAGAAGCCCTCTAGCTCCCTGAGTCTGGAAATGCTGTAATTTTCCGGCTCCCGCACAAAATTATCTCTGACACTTAGTACAAAGTTCAACAGGTAGCCGTTGCGGTAGCTGCCCTTCTGTTCCCACGTCTCCGTCACGACTCCCCTGGTTTTTCCGCCTATGTAAACAGCGCAGAGCAAAACCAGCGATATGCACACGCCGCCCCGTATCACATGATGGCGGGACGCCACCGACAATCTGCGCATCAGCGCAAGATACAATGTGGACAGCAGCACAACAGCCCCCACGCGCGGCTCAATGACAAATTGATAATTTTCTGCCACGGATAGCCCTGTTTGGATGGAGCGCAGGTCTGCAAATATAAACTCATTTCCCCGAAACAGATAAACGAAATAATTGATCGCCGCCAACAGCAGAATCATCGTATGGGCAACCATGCACGCAACGCCGGTCTGGGGCATAAACAATTGCACTGCCAGATATACCACCAGACAGCACAGGACATTTAAAAACATTTTTTCTCCCGATATCTTTGCCCGCAATTCTGCATCCAGCAGCAGATACTGCACATGATACGCGGAAAAGACGCTGCCTGCGGCCGTTAAAACTGCCAGATTAAGCCACGCAAACTGAGGTTTTGTCTCGACTTTCAGACATTGTATCAAAAAATAAAAAACGCCAAACACCGCCAAAAGAACCGGGGAAAAACCCGATATCCACCAGAACACAGCCCCCATCACCAATGCCACAAGCAGCCAGCCGATACCAGCTTTTTGAAATTCCAGCTTAATCTTCATTGCCGCCGTTTTCTCCTTTTCTGTACGCGCCTTACTACCACCACGATGCCTCCCACGAGAAACGGGAACACAAATGTGCCAAAACGATATAAAAGAGCCACCGCACCGGCAGTATCCATACCTACAATCTGTGAGGTCAACGCCGTAAAGACAAACTCCGTGGAACCAATGCCCGCAGGCGCAGGCAGCACTGCCGCCAGCATCACGGAAAGCGAAGTGATCGCCAGCGTTTTCAGAAAACCGATCCCGCCCGTCCCGGCAAAGCTCAAATACGGAATGCCATAAAAGAAGCAAAACTTAACGAGATTGATCGCCATAACTGCCAGAAGGATACGCGGCTGTTTGAGCAACCGGTCCGTGGAAGCCTCGAGCATAGCGCACTGTTCCTCCAACTGCCGGAGCTGACCGGCAAGCCTTCCCTTGCATTTCCGATTCAGCCACTCTAAAAGCTTCAGCACCATATAATGAAACCTTCTGGAACAGGCGAACAACACTAAAAATAAGGTAATCACCGCCGTAACGCCGTACCCCGCTATCAACAGCCACTGATACTCTGCAAAATACTGGTTCATATACGAGTAGCTCACAAGATAGAAAATCAGGGAAAACAGGGCAATGCCGCTTTTGTGCAGCGCATACTGCATCATATAAAGCCCAAAGCTCTCGCCGTATGAAACGCCCTGTTCCCCCAGATACACGAGCGCGGCGATTCCCGCGCCGCTGCCAAGCGTTGCCACACGGTAAAAAGAACAGACCAGTGCATTCGTCACCCCTTGCCGCAAGGTAAAATCGGGCACATACTGGCGCGCCAGCATCGTAGTGATAAACCCTTCCAGCAAATGATATAACATTGCCATGATACAAATGCCGATCACTACGGTCGGAGCTGTCGCTTTTAACTGTGCCAAAATCGGCCCCGCCGAATCCCGAAATGTATATACAATTACCACAATAATCGCTATTACCAACAGCCATTTTAGAAGCTGCTTCGTATACTTCTTAATATAATCACCCACCTTACCTGAACCTGACAGCCGCCGAAACCGTGACATATTGCGGCAGCCTTAATCTTAATCTAGTAACGACAATACACTATAACACATTGACGTGTAAAATACAATCAGTGATCACATACAGCAGACAGCTGCCCGCATAAAAATTTCTTAGAAATTTATTAATATTTCTAAATTTATCTCCTCCTCTCTTAACATTTTGTGGAAATCGGGTATACTGTTGTCATAGGCTGTATCTGTCTGTGATACGCAAATTTGTGCCTGCGCAATGCAAGCATCACGCAGGCTATGAGAAAGGTATGGTTATATTTATGCCCGGATTTATCACCCATTATCTGTTCGGCAGGGATGCCTACAAGAAACTTCCCTCCGGCGCCTTAAAAGATAATATCTTAAAAAATCACGCGGCCTACACATTAGGCCAGCAGGGTCCCGATCTATTCTTTTACTTTTTTCCATCGTACTGCATCCACGGAAATAATATCGGCGCCATATCACACTGCAACGAAACTAACGCATTTTTCCGAGGGCTGCTGCTTAGCTGCCACCGTTTCAGAGGCCGTGACTTACAGATCGCGATCGCCTATCTGACCGGGTTCATAGGGCACTACACGCTCGACACCAACTGCCACCCCTATGTCTATGCCCGCACCGGCTTCGTCAAGCGCACCGGCGACTATTTCTCCCGGCATGCCTATCTGGAGACGGATATCGACAAAAAGCTGCTGTACCGGAAACTGCACCGCAAACCGGTCAATTTCCACTGTGCCAACACGATCGCCGTGACCCCGCGCCAGAGCCGGGTCATCGCACGCATGCTCTACGATGCCTGCCATTACGCGTTTCCCAAACTGGTCTTTCATACTTATATGATGCGCGCCGCCATCTTTTCCATGCATTTTGGCCTTAAGCTGCTGCACGACAACAACGGACAAAAAAAAGTCTTTTTTCGTTTTATAGAAAAACACGTCCTTGGCTATCCGATCTTTTCCCCGCTGGTGCCAAGCAATAAACTCTGGTTTTGCAGCGACCCATTTAACCTTGCCCGCAAGGAGTGGAAGAATCCGTGGGATCATACGCTGGTATCGAACGAAACATTTTTTGACCTATATCAAAAAGCGGAAGCCAGTTACAGCTCCCGCCTAAAAAAACTAACCTGTTTCTTTTATGAACCCGCCACACCCCAAAAACGGATGGCACAGATGAAAGACCTGATTCAAGATTACGACAACTTATCTTTCCACAGCGGCCTCGACTGCTCTATCCCCAGTTAAAACGCAGCAGGCGGCATCAGGCAAAGGCTTTAGCGCAAAAAATGTGCGGATCTGTTCCTCGATGGCCTTCATCAGGCGGGTCCGCGCCTCCACACTCGCCCACGCAATATGCGGTGTAATCAATAATCTCTCGCTGTCTGTAATCCTGCGCAGCGGATTGTCTGCCCGCATCGGCTCACTTGCCAGCACATCGAGTCCCGCCGCGGCAATCGTGTGCTCCTCCAGCGCGTCCGCCAGATCGCTCTCCACCACGATCGGTCCTCTGCCGACGTTGAGAAAAACAGCGGACGGCTTCATCTTAGAAAGCGAAGCGCGATCAATCAGCCCCAGCGTGCCCTCATGCAGCGGCGCATGGACAGATAAAATATCCGATTCGCGCAAAACCGTCTCGAAGTCCACCCGCTCATAACCGGGCTGGCTGTTTTTCCCGGAAGTGGAATAATAAATCACACGGCATCCAAATAATCCGGCCAGATCCGCCACTCTGCGCCCGATCGCGCCGAGACCGATGATACCCCACGTCTTACCGCTGAGCTCATGAAACACATTGGCAAAATGTGTAAATGTCGTATCGTTCACATACTGTCCGCTCTTAACATAATTGTCATAGTAGGGCAGCTTTTCCCACAGATAAAACAACATGGCAAACGTGTGCTGCGCTACCGTCTCCGTCGAGTAACCGGCGACATTGCGCCATGCGATACCGCGCCGTTTCAAGTAATCTTTGTCGAGATTGTCGGTGCCCGTGGCGGTGACGCACACCAGTTTTAAACGGTGCGCTTCCCCAATAGTGGTCTCGTTGATTGGCACCTTATTGAGCACGATGACATCAGCGTCCGCGGTGCGATCTCTTGCTTCCTTTGGCGAAGAAAAATCATACTTTACCACCTGTCCCAATTGATCGTAACCACTAAGATCAATATCGTCGCCTATCGTCTTTGCATCCAAAAAAACAATTTTCATACAAATCTCCATTCCGAAAACATATAGGTTATTAGCTTTTTTAATTGATATCATCGAAGTGAATAAAGATGCATAGCTGTTCTATCGGAAGTGGTAAATATTTTATTCCTCACAGCGTAAATGCGGCGTTCGGCCGGCGTCCAAACTGCAGGTGCTGCTTGTCTTTTGACCCTCCGGAAAAACGTCAGGGGTTCTCGCATGCCGTTTGGGGCATCGGGTTGCACGTCTTTTCAG